>JAPKBI010000038.1 GCA_028823475.1 Halioglobus sp.
TATGGTTCAACACTCAATTATAGCTTGCTGAAAAATTATGGTGAATAGTCTCGTGGTCCGCTCCGTCACTATTTCCTTACGTCGCAGGACAACAGACACACCAAAATTAGACATTGAGTTTAGTTTTGGTTTGCGATAAAGTAGACTATCTATCTAGTTTATCGCATGACGCTAAATGAATTTCCAATAACCTAAATTAGGAATTAAACATGTCTAGAATCGCTTTCGGCTCCAAGATGAACGTTATTTTAATGACCATATACCCACTTTTTTCTTGCCTAGCTATAGCGCAGAACGGTGCGCTCGAAGAAATAATTGTCACCGCTCAACAACGCGCGCAGAATTTGCAAGACGTATCAACCTCCGTGACGGCCTTCAGTGGTGACGCGATTGACAAATTCGGTTTTGAGGATACACGAGATCTTTTTTATCAGACACCCAACGTAGATATAAGCCAGTTTTCTTTTTATGGGGGTATCACTATCAGGGGCAACCCCACCTTGAACAACTCCTTGGCAGGAGAAGGTAATGTCTCGCTATATTTCGATTCAGTCTATCGCCCTACCGCTTTCTACGGAGGCAACGAAATGCTGGATGTGGAACGTGTGGAAGTGCTGCGCGGGCCCCAGGGTACTTTGTTTGGGCGCAACTCTACGTCGGGACTGGTGCATTTCATCTCCCGCAAGCCGACCGAGGAGCGGGAGGGTTATGCGAACCTGGAGCTTGGCTCATATGGCACACGCATTCTTGAAGGTGCGATCAGTGGCCCGCTAAGTGATAGGGTTCGTGGGCGTCTGGCTCTAAAGTATCATGAGAATGACGGTTTTCAGACCAATCAGGGGCCGAGCGGAGGAAAGTTTGCGGTGAAGGATAGGTTCGTGGGTCGCGGTCATCTGGAAATCGATATTAGCGATGATGTGAATCTGTTGCTATCGGTAGAGGCAAGCGATCAAGATGATATTGGAAAGGCATTTAATTATTGGGGTTTACTCGACCCGACAACCTTCGAACAGTGTGATCCGAAGCGGGTACGGGTTGGACAATGCGTCGGGGCCGGCGCTCTGTTTGGTCTCACCACCTTCGGCGATCCAAACCCGGATGTTAAGAGACCCTATACCGAGTTCGATCCAGACAACGGTGACGGTCGTTCTACTCTGGAGACATTGTCAGCGACGGCCACATTGAGCTGGCAACTTGGGGACGCGATGGAACTTATTTCCATCACCGCTTTTGATAGCCACGATCGATTTTTTAATCCCGATGAGGATGCTAGCGTAGACGGGGTTTATGGCGGTTATTGGTCCTACAACGATCACTATACGAGTGAATCGAATCAGGTCACTCAGGAATTCCGCCTAACGGGTAGCAATGGCGAGATAGACTGGCTAGCAGGATTTTTCTACTTTGATGAAGCGCGTGATTCGTCCAGTACCATTCGGGATTTCGAGACAGTGCAGGTGCCGGGAACGATTGTCCAACTGGATACAGACTCATGGGCAGTGTTCGGTGAGCTTAGTAAATCACTGAGCGACAACCTGAGAATTATTGCAGGCATGCGCTATACCGACGAGTCAAAACAGACCGACGTGCTAACCGAAACTATTCCGGGCTCACAACAGCTAAGCGAGACGGATGTCTCTGGTAAGCTCGGACTGGAATGGCGACCACGGGATGAGTGGTTGGTCTACGCCACCTTGTCCACTGGTTTTCGTTCCGGCAACTTCAATACAGATTTATTATTCGGGGATCTTAGCGCGTTGACAGCGGTGGACTCTGAAAAGGTAAAATCTTTTGAGGTGGGCAGCAAGTCAACTCTGCTGGACGGACGCATGCGTTTGAATACAGCGTTCTTTTACCAGGATGTTACTGACAAGCAGGGCACAGTCTATGATTCAAGTTCGGCTGCGCCAGTGAGCAGGCTCATCAGTCTGGGCGACGCGGATATCTTCGGGGCGGAGCTCGAGATATTTATGGTACCAACGGAGAACCTGGAGTTAATCCTCGGGGTTGGTTGGGTAGATGCGGAAATTTCGGCCGAAGCCGGTTTTGGCTATAGCGCTAACTGGGGCACCGGCGTCAATGCTGGCGCCGGCGATTTTTTCTTAATGGATGGTAGCGACCTGGGGGGAGGCTTGGCCATCAATGGGGTGGGGCGCTATCACATACCCATGGTTGCCGGCGGTAACTTAACGTTGCAGCTGGATGCTGACTGGCGCGAGGATAGCATTGGCGTGGGTGGCAATCATCTTTCTTATTCTGAGGATCGTATTTTGGTTAACCTAAGAGCCTTCTGGACTTCACCCTCTGAGCGCTGGGAGCTTGAGGCCTATGTCGAAAATGTCTTCAATAAGAAATATATCGACAACATGGGCGCGTTGGCAGGTTCTGATTCTGCGTATGGCAATATGGGGATGCCGCAGTGGTATGGCGTCAAGTTTGGCATGCATTTCTAATTTGAGAGTGAAAAATACTAGAAATCAGGAGAAACAGAACTATGGCTAAGTATGGGTTACTGAGATGGTTACTCGGTGGTTTACTTTTTACCCCATTAATGTCTGCGTCCGGTGGCGATGGTGCCGGACCAAATGCTTCTCCAGTGAGACTTGAGCCGACGCAAATCGCCTATTTAGATATGAATTCGAATTTACCCCCATGGCCGGAGGAAGACATTCTTTCGGGTGTATCAGAACATCGTTATAAGACATTATATTCGGGCGATATTAACGTCAGTATCTATGAAGCGAAACCCTTGAAATTAAGACTTCGCGATTATCCCATTGACGAATTTGTGACAGTCGTTAGCGGAAAACTCATTCTCACAGCTGAGGGGGGCTCTCCACAGCATTTTGCTGCAGGACAGAGCGTGATGGTACCAAAAGGCTTCAGTGGGACGTGGGAGATGCAGGGAAATTTTCGAGAACTGGTGGTAATTATGAATGACACTGGAGATAATCAACAATAATAAATTTTAACGATGAGCACTTGAAGGTAACCTAGTGAGCAGGACGAAAATGTTCGTGCAGCGCAACTCTGCCAAATAAAGAGGGCGGGCCAAAGTGAAATAACAATAATTTTATCAATGGGCATAATCATGAGAAATATTTTGAGTTTACTTGTGGTCGCGGCTGTTTTCTTTTGCAGTACCGCTTTAGCTGAGGGTGCGATGAAAAATAAGAAAATTATCCAACTGGATCCGTCCGATTTGGAGGCTGTCGAGTTATATGCCGTGGAAGATCATTCTTTTATGAAGGTCATTGGTGGAGAGAATCCGGTTGCAGGTGGTTTGACCAGCTTTCAATCAAACGATGGTAAACTCGATGTCGGTTTTTACCATGGCTCAAAGGTTACCTTGCGGATTAATGGCTGGCCTGTAGATGAGGTTATGGTTTTTCTTGAGGGTCAGGTTGAAATTATCAATGAAGACGGTTCATCTAAAATCTATGGCCGAGGAGATGCGCTTGTGATGCCAAAGGGATTTGTTGGTATTTGGAGGCAGCTCGGCCCGATTAAGAAGATCAATGTTTCATATCCAGGGCAATGAAGACAAATAACTGATGACTGACGCATACGCACGAGATCACACCATAAACAGAGCATCTTTCTGGTCGGGCATCGTCTTGATTCTGGCTTAGCTGTCATATGAGCACGAAAGAAGATAATACGCGGTTTCTGCGTGTACTGGGGCGCCGAGACGTACTTGCCCTAGCTTTCGGAGCCATGATCGGATGGAGCTGGGTAGTGCTCTCGGGAGCCTGGATAAGTTCGGCGGGCACAATAGGTGCAATTATGGCCTTTCTCTTCGGCGGGGCGGCGATCTTACTCATTAGTCTTACCTATGCCGAACTAGCTTCGGCACTACCCTTTGCAGGCGGCGAGCACGTCTATACTGAACGAGCATTAGGTTCTGGCGCTTCCTTTGTTTGCACCTGGGGCATCATTCTTGGTTACGTATCCGTAGTCACTTTTGAGGCTGTGGCTCTGCCAACAGTACTCGATTCACTTATGCCAGGCTTGGATACAGTTCATCTTTGGCAAATAGCGGGCTGGGATGTTTATCTATCCTGGGTACTGGTGGGTGTAGTTGGCGCCGCGACTATGACTACTCTTAATGTGCTGGGCGTGCGCATGGTAACGCTAGTTCAGAGCGTGGTTGTGCTCGCTATTTTGCTGGTAGGAGTGCTGTTTGTCAGCGGAGCGCTGGTTGCCGGCGACATTAGCAATATGGATCCGTTGTTTAAGGATGGGGTCGCGGGAATTACTCTGGTGTTAGTAATGGTACCGTTTATGTTCGTAGGCTTCGATACGATTCCTCAGGTTGCCGAAGAAATCGATCTGCCTTTTAGAGATATTGGCGTCGTATTAGTAGTTTCAGTGGCTATGGCCATCGTCTGGTATGGGCTCATCATTCTGGGTGTTGGCCTGGTTTTAGACCAGGCGGCTATCAGCTCCTCTGTAGCAGTGACCGCGGAGGCCAACTCCCGCATCTACGGCGAAGCCGGTGGCACGCTGTTATTGGTTGCCGGTCTCGCTGGCATTATTACTAGCTGGAACGCCTTTATCCTCGGTGGAAGCCGGGCAATTTATGCACTGGCACAAGGGGGGTTATTGCCAAAATTCCTTGGTGAACTCGACCCAAGATATCACACGCCGAAAAACGCGATTCTGCTAATAGGCGTACTATCCGCAATTGGCCCATTTTTTGGTCGGCCAGCTTTGCTTTGGGTTGTCAACGCGGGCAGTCTCGGAATCGTAATTGCCTTTATTATGGTAACGTGGTCGTTCCTGATATTGCGCAAGAAGGAGCCGGATCTGGAGAGACCCTATAAAGTACCTTATGGGGCGTTTGTAGGTATCTCGGCACTGGTGTTGTCTATAGGTATGGGCTTGCTCTATCTGCCTGGTAGCCCTGCTGCCTTGATCTGGCCCCAGGAATGGGGAATCATTATCGCATGGATTATTCTCGGCGGATTTCTGTATGGAATTGCCCAGAGGAGCGGTGCGGGTAGTGGTTAAATCGATAGGATTTTTGCTTCAATAATGACTATTGCACCACCACAATCATTCGCCACAAATTCCACTTCAGTCGGAGTAAGCATTACATTAATCGGATTGATCACAGCCCGTATTTTGCCTCGATAAATCCATACAATACTGCTTTGACTGCGCCTGCATCACTTTCCCAGCGTTTGCCTTCACCCAGGAAGATTCCTGATCCTTCTGTAAAAGACAAAAGACACAGTGCCTCTGCACGAGGCGCCTCGCTCCCAGCCTCTTTAAGACGCGCTTCAAGTATCTCTATATATACTGCATAAACATCATCTACTAAATCCGCCACTAGAGGCTCTACCTTCCCCATCGCCCAGAGTTGCGGCCAAAGCCTATCTACTTGCAGCGTTCCCCCTGCAGGCTCCGCAAGCGCAACATCTATAATCTGTTTAATACCAAAGGAATTATCATAACTTTGCATTGATTCGAAGATTTTCTGATACTCCGCAGATATGTAGGCTACCACTGCCCGCAACATAGCTTCTCTGGTTGGAAAGTGGTATTGCAGAGCGCCTAACTTAATACCACTGGCGCGAGCTAGACCTCTCATGCTCAAACTGCCATAACCCTCATCAATAATAATGTCGATTGCTGCCTGTAATATCTGTTGTTTACGTTCACTCATCGCTGTTCGCATCCAGTAGATTACGCTATCAGTTTTCCCGGCATCAAGAGGCTCGCACTGGCGCTAATAGCGACACCATTAAGAAAATCTCTGGGCGTTATTTTAGAAGTCATCTTTTGCTAGCCCTTATCATTCGTCTATTTTTGATCTGCATTGCTCTTGCCTTTCCGAGTTACATGTCGCCCGACATGTGTTACGTTAGCATAGTCCAGAACCACAAGTCGAGAATTGTTAAATATAGTACCAAGGGATCCATATGATTAGCTTTGAATTAAACGGTAAAACAACAGAAGTGACTGTCGCACCCGATACTGCGCTATTGTGGGTGGTTAGAGACCACCTCAAACTTAAGGGTTCTAAGTTTGGCTGCGGTATGGGCCTATGCGGTGCCTGTAGTATGTTGATTGATGGCGAATCGACCCGCACATGTGTGTTACCAATGGCCGCCATCCAAGGACGAAAAGTTACCACCATTGAAGGCATTGGTACTCCTGATATGTTATCTACACTTCAATCGGCATGGGTTGAAGCCAGCGTAGCCCAATGTGGCTATTGCCAAAGCGGCCAGTTAGTAAGTGCCACCGCTTTATTGAGAAAAAATAGCAATCCTAGCGACAATGAGATTGACGAGGCCATGAGTGGAAATATTTGCCGCTGTGGTACTTACCCCAACATCAAGAAAGCCATTAAACAGGCTGCAAAAGACTTAGGGGAGGACAGCGGCCAGTTACAAATGGTCGCTTATTTTGACCCTAATTCGATACAGCAAGAGGCTTAATAATGACCACTTCCCGATCGTCAGATATCGCTTTAGAAAGAAAAGGTGTCAATACCACACGCCGTAACTTTCTTAAGAACATGTCCTTGGTCGGGGGCGGCTTGGTAGTTGGACTGCCAGTAACTGGCTGTGCCAACGTTTTATTACCCAATGCACATGAATCGGTGTTACAGCCTAATGCACTACTACAGATTACCAGCGACAATGTAGTTAACTTTTATCTCCCTCGATCTGAAATGGGGCAGGGTATCTATACGGGTCTGACCACTATTGTAGGCGAGGAATTAGACCTTGATCCCCAGCAGATTAACGTCATTAATGCAGGCCTACACGAGGACTATAAAAACACTGAATTCAAACTTCAGGTCACGGGTGGTAGCAATAGCATACGCACGCATTTTTTACCTTTACGTCATCTTGCTGCCAATGCTCGATTAGTTATTCGACAAGCAGCTGCACAACAGCTGAACCTTAATCTAGCTGACATACAAACCGACAACGGCAAAATTATGATTAAGGGCAAAGCGCTTGATTATGGCGAATTCGCCGATTATGCCAATACACTACCTTTTCCTGAAGACGCACCACTTAAAGATAAACACGAATTTAAATATATCGGCAAAGATAATCGAAGGCTCGATGGAGTAGCCAAGGCTACAGGCACAGCGCAGTTTGGTATCGATGTAGACTTTGAAGGCTTGTGCGGAGCGGCATTAAAACGATGCCCTATCATGGGTGGCACGGTAAAGTCATTTAATGATAGTGACGCTAAAGGAATGCCCGGAGTGAAGTCTATTGTTAAAATCCATAATGGCGTGGCAGTGGTCGCAGATCATTATTACCAGGCAAAAAATGCTCTCCCTAAACTCAAAATACAATGGAACCTGCCAAAGACTCTTTCAAAATTCAGCTCTGATTCAACAGCAGCTGATAACGGCAAAGGCTTATTTAAAACGGCCTTAGATAGCGATAACGCAACTAATGTATTTGAAAAAGGCGACGGGTTAACTGCACTAAAACATGCCCATACAGTCATTTCAGCTGAATACTGGGCACCCTACTTGGCGCACGCCACCATGGAACCCATGAACTGTACTGCTAAATTAGCCGATAACAGATTAGAATTGTGGGTCGGCTGCCAATCACCCGAGCTTGCCAAAAACTTAGCAGCCTACTATGCCCATGTACCAGCAGAAAATATCATTATCCACAGTACCTTTTTAGGCGGCGGTTTCGGCCGGCGTAGCGAATCCGATTTTGTGGCGGAAGCCGCAGCTATTGCCAGAGCATCAAACCTGCCGATTAAACTATGCTGGAGCCGAGAAGATGATCTTCAAAACGATAGTTATCGCCCAGCGTCGATGGCAAGGTTTACGGTAAGCCTAAATAAAGCAGGCCTGATTGACAGCTGGACAGTGAAGCGTGCTGGGCCCCAACTGATGCCCTATGCTATAGATAATGTGGTAGACGGTATCATGCCCAGCATACTACCCAACTCTTTGGTGGATTGGATGAGTAAGGCGGGCTACAGACTTTATAACAGCCTGCTAGTTGATCACACAAGCGTCGAAGGCTTGTATGAAGACTATGACGCGCCCCACAAATCCTCTGATCATGTCACCGCAGATCCTGGACTGCCTGTGGGTGCCTGGCGCAGTGTTGGCCATTCTTACAGTGGGTTCTTTAAAGAAAGTATGATGGATGAAATCGCGGCCCTTCAAAATCAAGATAGCGTTGATTTTCGCCTCAAGCATTTAAAAAACAACCCTAAATTGGCTAACGTACTAAAAGTCGCTGCTGAGAAGGCAGCCTGGAACAAAGGCTTACCCAAGGGCCATTATCAGGGCGTAGCAGTCCACGCATCCTTCAGCTCATTTGTCGCACAAATTGCACAGGTGTCAGTGGTCAACAATCAGCTTTTTGTCCATAGAGTTGTATGTGCAATCGACTGTGGTTTGGCTATTAATCCAGGGATTGTAAAAGCACAAATGGAGAGTGGTATTATTGATGGGTTAAGTGCCGCACTGTATGGCGAAATTACCTTGCAAGATGGCGTGGTTCAGCAAAGCAACTACCATGACTATCCAGCCCTGCGCATCCATAAATCCCCTGAGATAGACGTAGTTATCATCGACAGCGATGAGGCACCTACAGGAGTTGGCGAGCCGGGTTTACCCCCTATTGCGGCGGCCGTTGCCAATGCAATATTCGCGGCAACCGGAACGCGATTGAGAAGTTTACCCCTAAAACTGGAGGGTTAGATGCTAATAAATCCAGGCAGAGGCCAAACAACTCAAAGACTACTCATGATTTACAGTGATCGCAACCGTTTATCAGTTTCTTTGTAAAACTCCCCGTTTAGGGGTCATTTGTAGCTAACCTGTATCTCGCAACTCGATATAAACTAATTAGTTATACATCCGCGTCTACTTACGCGCAACAATCCAAAATGGCCTACCAATTGGGGCTAGTGCGACGGCTCTGTACCTTCTGCTAGAGTCCGCCTAACATGAGCTTTGAGCCTAATAGAGAGGGACATCAGGAGCGGCGCCGCCGATCACGACTGGGTGAACTCGTACAAATTGATGGTTCACCACACGACTGGTTCGAAGGGCGATCCCATATTAACTCCCTCTGCTCGGTAGTATAATATATTCGTTTCCTCTGTTTCATGGCGCTGTTAGCGCCAAAGGCGACCTGATACACTGCAATTAGGCGGTTTAGGCCGTTAAGAAAAGAAGAGATAAATACGTTCACAATCATTCATTCAAATATGGAACTTTATAGGTCAACAGCACATCAAAACACTAAATTTAAGGGATCTGAAAAGGCAACCGTCACAGGCCCGTGGCATCAAACGGGTTAATGATATTCTAGATGCCTGCGAGACTCTGCTGGGTAAAAAGCGTTATGAAGAGATCAGTATCGACGATATTATTTTCGTAGCTAATGTGGCACGGGGGACGCTGTACCACTTCTTCGATAACAGACGATCTGTATTTCTGGCGGTAATGGATCGAGCGCTGCTGGAAATTGATGAACAGGCTGACCCAAGGCCCGGCGAAAATAAGCTTGAGTTTGTTGATTACGTATTCAAAATCGAAGGTCGACTTGCAAAGGTTTGGCGAAAGCACAATCATATTGTCGAGTTTTATGAGAGTCACAAATTTGATCCAGACTTTGATGATCGAAGGCGCACAGAGGGCAGTCGTTCAATTGAGATGATGAGTCAACAGCTGCTATCCCATTACCCAGACATCGGCCCATCCAAGGCGCGGAGTATTAGTTCCACTTTGCTACGAGCCATTTACACCGGTCTCGATACGATAGCCTTATACAACCATGCGGGAGCAGCCGGTTTCAAGCGTGAATGGCGACAAATGATAATCGCCTACATTAATAGTCTGAAACTGCCGTAGGGGAAGTGAGTCAGGATAGTTATTGATTCGCCCGCTGGGCAATTCGCTGTGATAGATAGGCACTCAGCCGCACTATGTACACCGTCACGCCAGCGATAAAATAAACATAGTCAATAATTTGAACGTCGCGGCCGTCGGCTAGCTCATAGTAGTACGTAAGTGTGATCGCAAACCAAAGGAAATAGATGCACACCCAGTGCAATGCGCGCCATACCTTCTTGCTCATCTTCTTGCGCACCTGTATGAAAGAGGTAATGCTCATGGCAAAAATTAACAGATAGCCTGGAGCCTCGAACGCGATGGAGCTAAAGTTATAGACCTCTTGCATATAATAGTCCCAGTATCCAACCCATAGCATGAGTATGAATAGCAGCTGCCATGCCATGCTCGCGGCGAACCCTAATCCAACGTAGCGACGGTTCTTGAGTAACCATCGACTGAAAAAATTTGGCCATAATTGATATAAGGCACTTGCGACAAAGGCCATATATAAAAACGGCACAGTGATCCGGACCGTCATCTGGATCATCTCCAAAATTCCTGTTGGTTTTGATAGATCCTGCGTCGGGATGTAAGCCAGCACGGCTATGGCATTGATACCAATCGTCCAATATAGAAACGGCCAACCATTGAGATGCCTAGAATTGAGGATGCTCATGATATAGCTATCGCTATCTTTCATTTGGACTCTACGTCGAATGCAAGTAAAACATTACCGGGAGTGGTCCCAAGAATCGCATAGCCGGAACCCCAATAAACCATTCCATCGACAACTGTTGGCCCTGGACCGCCGAGTGAGCCCCCATGAGCTTCAAGGCCATTGATGGTTTTGAAAGCTCGATTGCTCGAGTAGGCCCACAGCAACGAACCATCGCCACTAGAATAGGCACGCATTGTCCCGTCCACAGAGCCAGTGAATACCACACCGGGAATCGCTGTTACAGCAGCCTGGTTTGCAGAGCTACAATAGCGCGACGCAGGCTCCTCGCAGTCGGTTGGCTTTGCAATGATAGTCGTCCACACCCTGCGCCCGGTTTCAGGCTCCAGTGCAACCAATCCGCCCTCAGCTTCTAGGGCCTCAGAACTTTCGAATCCGTGGTCGTCCGTAAAACCGAGCGGCACAAAGAGAAGCTCACCGTCGTCCGCTGGGCCGAGATTGCCTCCCGTCGCTGTCCCCCTATCTGAGGGAAGACTTTGCCAAATGATTGCGCCGTTGCGATCCGGATCAAGCACTGTAATGGTGCGGCTTTCTTGCGATGCAATCAGGATCTGCTCGCCACTTTTCAGTGTATGAAGGATCGGGGGCGCCCCGACGTCGTCGTTAGGACCCAGTTTCTTGTCTGGACAATTCGTCTGGTAATCCTCAGGCTTTGGACCACAACCGAAGTCATTCGCATCGTTTGCAAGAAGTTGTTGCGACCAGAGCAATTTCCCTGTGCCAAGATCAAACGCAAATATGGCGTCACTGGCACCTCCGTCCGACACGGGAATATAGGAATTCGATGTCCCAACATATACCGCGTTGCGTCGAGGGTCGATCGTCGGAGCACTCCAGATCGCCGCACCTGACGGACCATGCTGCTGGACGCCACTGCTATTTTTCCACAACGGCTTGGCCTCTTCTGCCAGCGTATGCGTTTTCCAAATCTGCTTGCCCGTATTTACATCGAGAACAACTACCGCCCCTCGGGACGTGCAGCACTCGTAGTTTTGCGACAGAGCCATAGGCTCTTCCCAAGAGCCAACGGGGACGACCAAACGATTCCCTGAGACGTCTAGAACAACGGAGCCACTCACTGCCGCCGCATGATGTTCCTCAACTTTCACCGACCATAACTGCTCTCCAGTCTCTGCATCTAAGGCATAAACGTTTGCGCCAAAATCGCCGAAGTAGGCTACAAATCGTCCAGGTGAACCCACCATAGGACCGATACTAATTGAGCTAACGACAGGCCTTTTCGCCTCAAAAGACCAATGTACACAACCGTCATCAGCATCCAGCGCATAGACCATGCCGTTGTCGCTGCCCACCCACAACCATCCGCCCCCCACGATAGGCTGACTTCGCAGTGAAGCTGCGCCGGGAAGACCGAAGGCCCACTTGAGTTTCAGGTTAGGCACATCTGCTGCATCGAGACCCGCCGCATCAGCGGACTGAAATCGGGCATTCGTAGTCTGGTCAGGGCTCCATCCGAGCCAGCGTGCCCCGGTGAGGGGGTCGCCAAGCTTACCTTTGTCGAGGCACGCATTGGTCATGGCGGCTTTGGAGCGGCCAAATTCTATCAGAGATCGTCCGCTTAACCATTCAGCGATTCTGCGCATCTGTTTTTCACTAAGCCCTTGCGCATTGGCCTTCATCTTGCCAACAGTCATAGACTCAAAAATCTTCGTTGGAGGCATAGCCTTTAGCTCGGCGCGACTGGGGATTCTGACACCTGGAATACTTGCCTCATGACACGACGCACAGTGTTCCTGAAATTCCATCGTCCCTCGATAATCCGTCGTCTGCGCTGAAGCGCCGCTTGCTACTAAAAGTAAGGCGAATGTAGTTATCCACCGAAAGAATGTCGTGCTTTCTTGGGTAATGAGATGCATAAACGTCGGCCTTATTAATTTGGTTAGCTGAAAACTAGACTAATAGTTTACTGTTGACATATCAGTCTGGCAAGCGCTAGTTTTGAGGAATACGCTGTGACATCTTTGTCGGTGATCAATAGCCGAGTGCCTCTGGCGTTCAGCCTGTGGATCTGCCATACCGTGCTTAACGGGCAGCTACGCAAAGCCCATAGTGCTGGTAGTTAAAAGATTTCCTCGTATTTAGCCTCAATATCATTCGATATATTGTTGGATTACGCAAAGTCATTCCTTATAAATCTAGCAATCCATTAAAATCAGGCAAATAATTTTATGAGTCCGACTAGCTACAATCTCTATGCTCACTTTTAGCAACAAATAGATCTACTATATTTTATTGATCGCATATATTTTCCCTGATTTTTTTATAGAGTGGCGGTTGCTAGAATAAAAGGTCCGACAGAGTATTTCTCAAAACTAGCGCTTGCCAGACTGATATGCCAATAGTAGACTAATGGTTTACTTTAGTGCTATCCATAGCGTCAAAGGAGTCTTTAACTATCGGTCCTATCGAAGCAAAGGGACTATTTGCATACACTTTACATGTCAGTCGACATGTAATAGTATATGATCTGTCCTTTTTACTACAGGACACATTTCGGAGGTGGCGCTATAGCATTAATGATGCTTTGGCCCCGCACCCAAATTTTATGTAACCGACGTGGAGAAAATCGTGGTAATTTCTATTTCCTTGGACCAGCAAATTAATAGACTGGGCTTCTTGTCGGCCATAGTTGTGATTGTGACCGCGGTCATTTCTGCTTTTATTCCGCTGGACGCACCGGGCGGCTATAACTCGGAACATGCAGATCGAGTAGCCTGGGCTGGTGAAATCGCCCCGGCAGACATTGAGAGTTCATTTTTGGGTGCGTCGTTGCTGCTATTAGTCGTTATTATTGCCATGGCATTTCAGTTTAAGGGTGCAATGGACTCTGAAAAAAAATAAGGA
>JAPKBI010000315.1 GCA_028823475.1 Halioglobus sp.
ATTTATTTGTAGGGGCAGGTCATTGTTGCCCTCGTGGCCGCTCACCATACTGACTGCCGTTTATTTAAAAGCACGGGAGCTAGACCTTATGTTGCAGCGAGAATTCACGGAAGAGCAGCACATGTTTCGCGACGCCTACCGAAAATTTCTCTCAGTAGAGATTGTGCCACAGATGGAGGCCTGGCGTGAGGCTGGAATTGTTGACCGCGAAGCCTTCCTTAAGGCGGGTGAACAGGGCTTTTTGATGATTTGGCCGGATGAAAAATACGGTGGCATGGGCGATGACGATTTCCGTTTTGAGCAAATTATTATCGAAGAGACGTCCTATGCTAGGGTAGGGGACTGGTATAACTCGCTGCACAGCCGCCTCGTGGGACCGTATCTTACGCGTTTTGGCAGTGAGGAACAGTGCCAGAGATTTTTGCCAGGTTGCGTTCGTGGTGAGATTATTTTGGCTATTGCCATGACTGAGCCAGATGCAGGTAGTGACCTCGCTGGAATGCGCTCGATGGCGGTCGAAAAAGATGACCATTGGGTGCTGAATGGCTCAAAAACCTATATTTCTAACGGCATCAATGCCGACCTTGTGATCGTTGCGGCCAAGACTGATCCGGAAAACAACCCTCACGCTATGACCTTATTTCTGGTCGAGCGGGGTATGGAGGGCTTCGAGCGAGGGCGCAACTTGGAAAAAATGGGTATGAAAGCTCAGGATACAGCCGAGCTGTTTTTTAACGACGTGAAAGTGCCCAAGGAAAATGTGCTGGGAGAGCCCGGAAAGGGATTTATCTATCTTATGGAAGGACTGGGGGAGGAGCGCTTGATCGGCGCTGCCGGTTATCTAGCATGTGCCCAGTTGTCTTGGGACCTTACTGCGGACTATGTCAAAGAGCGCAAAGCTTTTGGCAAGCCCGTGGCAGCCTTCCAAAACACCCAGTTCAAGCTGGCTGAAATGCGCATGCAGCTGGATATTGCCCAGAGTTATGTCGATCAGTGCGTTCGAGCTTTTGCTGCCGGTCAGCTGACAGCAGTGGATGCTGCTAAGGCAAAACTGGTCACCAGTGAACTGGCAGTTGCAGTCGCCGACCTAGGTGTTCAGTTGCATGGTGGCGCGGGTTATATGGATGAATATCCGATAAGCAGGCAGTATACTGATGCAAGAGTTACCACGATTTATGCAGGCAGCTCCGAGGTGATGAAAATCATTATCAGCCGGGATTGTCTTTCAGAGGACTATACACCCTTTAATACGCGTAATTTTTAGACCGTCAATACACGATAATTCACCCACTAGCTCAGGAGAGTTCACATGGATTTAAAAGATAAAGTAGCCGTTATTACCGGTGGAGCGTCTGGCCTCGGTCGCGCGACTGTCAGGCGTTTCGTTGCTAACGGCGGCAAGGCCGCAATCTTCGATATGAATGAGGAAAAAGGCAATCAACTGGTCGCAGAATATCCCGGTATGGTAATTTTCTGCAACGTAAACGTGACCAGCGAGGACTCGGTCGCTGCCGGTATCGCCGCGACGATTGAAGAGTTTGGCGCGATTCACATTTGCTGTAACTTTGCCGGCACGGGCAATGCGAAGCGAACCATGGGCAAGAAAGGTCCGTTCCCTTTGGACGAATTCAATCACATTATCCAGATCAATTTGGTGGGCACGTTTAATGTGCTGCGCCTGTGCGCAGAGAAAATGTCTACCAACGATGTTCTGAATGACGATGGTTGCCGGGGCGTCATTATTAATACCGCCTCTATCGCAGCCTATGAGGGCCAGATCGGACAAGCGGCCTATTCGGCGTCTAAGGGCGGCGTGGTCGGCATGACTTTGCCGATAGCACGTGACCTAGCAGTGCTGGGCATCAGGGTAAATACTATTGTGCCAGGATTGATTGCGACGCCGCTGATGATGGGCGGTGCCGAAGAAATGTCGCCTGAAATCGCAGAGTTCTTGAAGCCGCTAGCCAGCCAGGTGCTGTACCCCAAGCGCCTGGGTAAGGCAGATGAGATCGCCCAGTTAGCGCAGCAGTTGGTAGAGAACGACTACATCAATGGCGAATGTATTCGCATGGATGGCGGTATTCGAATGCAGCCTAAGTAAGAGGTTTGCTCCATAGCGCGTCGGCCATAGTGCCGACACGCTTTAAAATTCACGTATGGGAGATGACCAATGGGTCCGCTGAATGGTTATACAGTGATTGAGCTCGCGGGTATTGGGCCGGCCCCGATGGGCGGAATGATGCTCGCCGACATGGGGGCGGAAGTGATTCGCATCGACCGAGTCGGTGGGATGGTGATGAAGGATGTTAGCACTCGGGGCAAGAAATCGGTGGTGGTCAACCTGAAGGATCCGAATGGTCTGGAAACCTTACTGCGTATGGTAGAGAACGCAGATGCTCTTATCGACCCATACCGTCCCGGTGTGTGTGAAAAGCTGGGCATTGGCCCCTCTGCTTGTCTCGCTCGCAACCCCAAGCTTATTTTTGCACGTATGACGGGTTGGGGCCAGGAAGGGCCGCTGGCACAAAGCGCAGGGCATGACATTAACTACATTTCAATTACAGGCGCTCTGTACGCCATGGGCCGCAAAGGTGAAAAGCCGGTGCCGCCGTTAAACCTCGTTGGGGACATGGGCGGCGGCGGTATGCTGCTGGTCAATGGTGTGCTGGCAGCGTTGCTGGAAACTGCTAACTCTGGCAAGGGCCAGGTTATTGATGTGGCAATGGTGGACGGAGCGGCGCAGCTGATGTGGATGTTCCACAGTTTCGAAGCGATGGGTTTGTGGGACGCTACCGAACGAGAATCCAACATGCTGGATGGTGGGGCGCATTTTTATGACACCTATGAGTGTGCTGACGGCGAGTATATTTCTATAGGTTCTATCGAGCCGCAGTTTTACGCATTGTTAAAAGAGCGTGCAGGACTGACCGAGGAAGATTTCGGCGCTCAGAATGATCAGTCGCAATGGTCAGCAATGAAGGAAAAGCTAACCACGGTGATTAAACAGAAAACACAGGCACAGTGGTCTGAGATCATGGAGGGCACAGATGTCTGCTTTGCGCCCGTGCTGAATTTTCTCGATGCACCAAAACATCCGGCAAATATAGCGCGTAACACTTATATAGAAGTGGACGGACTGGTCCAGCCTGCGCCAGCTCCGCGTTTTGGTCGCACACCGTCAGAGGTGCGACACGGCGGCCATGATGTTGGGCAGGATACCGATGCAATACTCACGGAGATGGGTTTCGGTGAACAGGAGTTGGCAGGCCTCAGGGCTGACGGCTCAATCGTATGATGATAACT
>JAPKBI010000316.1 GCA_028823475.1 Halioglobus sp.
CACGATACTATTCAGAACAACTTCAGCCTGAATAATCGTCGCTTTGAAGATGAGCTTGCTCAGGCTTGTCGCCAGGAAAATGTTAGCCTAATTCCCTATTCGCCCTTGGGTGGTGGAGTATTGAGTGGTAAGTATAACGGCGGGGCGTTCCCGGAGGGCGCACGCTTTTCTATGTACCTGCAATCTCCCAAACGGCAGCAGGCGATGATGCATCGCTTTGTGAATGAAAAAACGCTGGAGTCCACTCGCCGTTATCAGGCCATTGCCGCAGAGCTGCAGATGTCTGTTGTCACTATGGCAATTGCGTGGAGTAAACAGCATGATTTTGTAGCCTCTACCATTGTCGGCGCCACGACACCAGAGCAAGTGCCGGAGCTGTTGGCAGCGGCAGAAGTTACATTGAGTGCTGATACGCTCAAGCAAATTGATGCGGTATCTCGGGATATACTTTATCCGATGGGGTAGATCCGATACGATTGGTCAAATGATTTAATTGCGGCGCTGGAAACGTGCAGGAATACTGCCGGGTATCCGGAATAGTGACGGCGCCCATTGGATGCGCGATTCATCAATCTCTATAGCAGTGAAACGTTGGGCCATCTGCTGGAAGGCGATCTCTGCATTCATTCGTGCAAGGTGTGATCCAAGACAAAAATGGATGCCGCCGCCGAAAGAGCAGTGCTTGGCTTCATTGCGACTAATATCAAAGCGGTCCGGCTCGGTGAAATAGAGTGGATCTCGATTGGCGCCGATTAAAAGGGCATAGACGTTGGCATTGGCCGGTATTGTGATGCCGCTGAATTCCGTATCCTCCCATAGAATTCTGAGCGTGATAGGAATTGAGGGTTCAAAGCGCAAACACTCCTCGACAGCCGACAGTGCCAGCGTAGGGTCGGCTGCCAGTTTTTCAAATTCTTTAGGATAGCGGGAAAAACACACCATACCGTTGGCAATTAGGCCGGTCGTGGTCTCTAGTCCAGCAACAAGCAGACCAATACTTTGCTGCAACAACTCATCGTTACTTAGGCGGTCACCTGATTCTTCTGCCGTCACCAATTGTCCCAAAATATCTTCTGTAGGGTTCGCTCGCCGTTCTTCGATGAGCACGAGCATGTATTGCGCCAGTTCCATAATGGCGGCTTCGGACTGTTCTTGTAGTTCTGGATAGGCCTGTTTGGCGAGTCGATAGGTGACCAGAGAAACCAGGTCGGTGAGTTTATGGCGGTCCTCGAAGGGGATGCCGAGCATGGCACACATGGACGCCGCAGGGACCGTCAAGGCAAGATCTGCTACTAGGTCCATTGCACCCACCGGGGCAACGCGGTCGAGTTCGGCCACAACCAGGCGTTCAATCATCGGTCGCATGGTATTGAGGGCTCTCGGCGTAAAGGCCTTGCTGACGAGGTTGCGCAAACGATCGTGATCCGGCGGATCCATGCGCAGCATAAACTTGGCCGCATTGGTCTCTTCGCGGGTTTCTCCTGGAATCAGTCCGTTCATGTCGCGCATGCCACTGTGGCTGTGCTTTAGCAGTTTCTGTATATCCGCATAGTTCGATAAGCGCCAGTCGTTTACGGGAGTGAGGTTGACCGGCTGTATTTCTCTCAGATGTTTGTAATGCGAATGAGGGTTCAGTTTCAAATCTGTGGTGGTGGGGTCTACCCCATACCATCCAGGAACTGCATCGCCACCGTTGGAACTTTCTGTATTATCCATTTAGGCCGCGCCCTTTTTGTTTAGCAATTCAGTATTCAGTGTAGACTGACCTGTGAGGTAGGTAAAAGGTATTTGCGCGCGATTTGAATATTTTGCTGGCAGCGATCGGGCTGGCCATCTTCTTATTCATTTGAGCAGCGCTGCCTCGCATCTCTGGGTGCGCAGAAATGTTTCTGGCTCTGTTTGGTCGACGAGGAGTTTTGCTGATGAAATTGTTCTACACAGTGTGCGTTTGTCTTGCGCTTGTTGCGTGCGGAGGCGATGATCTTCGTCGCGGCTTCTCTGCAGAAGCCGACGGCTTTATACCGGACGATCGTCCCACAGCGACAACACTGGTCTATGCCTGTAAGGGTTATGAATTTGTCGCTCGCCTGGGCCCCGGTGAAATAGCGCTGTGGCTGCCTGAGCGCTACGTTATTTTATCGCAGGTGCGCAGCGCATCGGGGACCCTGTACGAGGAGGATGACATCTCATTCTGGAGCAAGGGGGAAGAGGCCATGCTAACTGTGGAGGGGCAAAACTATCAAAATTGTCACCTGCTCCCCGAGCGAGTGGCGTGGGAAGATGCCCGCCGGCGCGGTGTCGATTTTCGTGGCGTTGGTAACGACCCGGGCTGGTCTTTGGAGATACAGCGGGGGCGGCAACTACTGTTCATCCTAGAGGGTGGGGCGCAGAGGATATTGGTGCCAGACCAGACTGAGGATGGCGAGGATTTGATGTATTTCTATGCCGGAGCTACCGCAACACAAAATCTGAGGGTTAATGTTTTAGACCTGCCCTGTGTTGATGCCATCAGTGGGGATACATTTCCCACTGCCGTCACAGTGATGTTTAACGGTACCGTTTATCAAGGCTGTGGTCAGAACTTGTACTATCCTTGGGTGGACTAGATAGCACATCTAAAAAATCCTATAAACTATTGATAAGTATATAAATTTAATTTTTTTGGAAAACATCAAAGCCACCTTTAGGCAACACATTTTTGCGCTAAGGGGGTGTCAGATCTGGTTGTAGCCGCAGGTACTCCAGCGATCCCGGTCACCCCAAAGAGGCCACGCTCTTAAGTACCAGTCGCACCAGTTCCGCCTGTCTGGATACGCCCGTTTTAGCGAAAATGGATTTGAGCTGCGCTCTGGCCGTGTGCTGCGATATATTTTGTGCGACGGACACTTGCGCCAGACTCAGTCCACGGGCTAACAGTGTCGCAAGATTGGCTTCTGCCGGGGTCAATTCAAATAGCGCGCCCAGAATAGGTCGCGATGTAGACTCCTGTAAGTCGGGATCGCTAATGAACACAGCAGCAGAAGGGCTAACCTGACCTTCGCTCCACTGTGAAGCCGGCACGGGCCGGACAACCAGCCCGAGATCCGAGCGTCCACCCGGCCGTGGCACTCGTAACGCGCGCACCACTGAGGTTTCCCCGTGCAGCTGCGCTCTGATGATACTCGTCAGGGCCTCCTGCAGTTCTTTATTGATATCGCGACCCTCGATATGCAGGTGACCATCCCGCAGGCTCAGGCCCTCTCCCTGGTCAAGTAGGGCGCGGCCGACTGCATTGGTCGTCAACATTCGACCCTGTTCATC
>JAPKBI010000317.1 GCA_028823475.1 Halioglobus sp.
TGGAAATAGCCGCTGGGGGTGGCCACAACCTCTTACTTTGGGGCCCTCCGGGCACCGGAAAAACGCTTCTTGCCAGTCGCTTGCCCGGCATACTGCCGCCCCCTGCCCCGCACGAGGTGCTGCTTGGTCTGGCCTTACGCGATATTTATAGCCCTTCTGCTGAAGGCGACTTTATTTTTCAGCGCCCATTTCGCAATCCACATCACAGTGCCAGCGCTGCGGCTCTGGTCGGCGGTGGCAGCAAACCGCGTCCGGGAGAAATTTCCCTTGCTCATGGCGGCGTACTGTTTTTGGACGAACTGCCAGAATTTAGCCGCCACTGCCTCGAAGTCCTCAGAGAGCCGATGGAGTCCGGTGAGATCACTCTCGCACGCGCCAGTCACAGGATCACCTACCCCGCGCGATTTCAGCTGGTCGCCGCAATGAATCCCTGTCCTTGCGGCTATCTCGGCGACCCCGATCGGGCCTGTCTCTGCACACCCGAACAAATCCAGCGCTATCGATCACGTGTGTCAGGGCCACTGCTGGACCGCATCGACCTCCACGTTCAGGTCAGCCGGTTGACGCCCAAGGAATTATTGTCCCCTGGCACAGTCGGCGAAGCATCTATTGTGGTCCAAGAACGAGTCTATCGCTGCCGTGCGCTGCAAGAGGAACGCCAGGGCAGCCCTAATTCGCAGCTCCCACCGGATAAGTTAGCAAGTATTTGCTTACTGGGAGATCTAGAGAATAAATGCCTTGTAGCAGCTGCAACGCAAATGCACCTATCGGGAAGAGCGCTGCATCGGACACTGCGGGTAGCGCGCACACTCGCGGATCTCGAACAGTCCAAGTCCATCGGTATAGCCCATATCACCGAGGCACTTGCCTACCGCTACTGACACAAGAACGACAGCTGGAACTGGACTGCACCCCGTTGCCTGATGAGCTTTACCCGAAGATTCCATTATGCGAACATCAGCTATAACCTAGTAGTTGTTAGTTTGGGCGCCTGCTTAGATAGGCTCACTCTAATCGTCGGAGAAACCTGTGGACCAATGCCCTTTCGCCAACCTACTCGACCCGGGCACCTACGCTGAAGGTATGCCCTGCGGCAGACTTGCAGAAATCCGCGAATCTGGCTCGGTCGTTAAGCTGGAGAATCCCATCACCGGGGTGCCCTATTGGGTGGTCACACAGATCGCAGAAATGGATACTGTGTCCAAGAACCCAACACTCTTCTCCTTCGCAGCTCGCTCTGCCTTCCCCATGGAATACGACCAGGACATGGTCGATAACATCCACTGTCACACCATTATTAATATGGACCCGCCTCAACACCAGAAGGTGCGTCGCATTGTGCGCAATGCGTTTACGCCAAAGCGCGTTGAATCCTATGCACCCAAATTCCGCGAGCATGCAAAACGTATCGTCGATGCGGTGGTGAGCAAAGGAGCGTGCGAATTCGTAGAGGAGGTCGCCGCGGAACTGCCATTAATCGGCATTACCACACCGCCAACCACGACGAGGCGGTATTCGGCGACACTGCAACATCATTTGACGTTACCCGCGCCGAACGTATGCCGGACCTTTACAACCAGCTGCGCTCATTCGGTATCGGACAGCACTTTTGTATTGGCACCCACCTGGCACGATTGGAACTGAACATCATGTTCGAGGAAATCATCCCTCGCCTGCGCAACCCAGAGTTCGTGGGCGATCCAAAGTTCGTCCGGTCATTTTTCGTTAACGCCATGAAGGAGCTGCACATCACCTTTGACCCCGTGCGGGCAAAGGCTATTTGACAGCTTCTCTGTGGGGACGAAAGCCTCTGCATACGACCGCTGTCTGCAGTTCAAGCGAATACGTTACTCTGTGTCGCCATGCTAAATAGCCATTGCAGCGGGAAACAAATACCCATAATGGGGCTCAGCACCGGCAAAAATCACGGCTGCAAGCGTACCTAATAGTGTTTCATCTGCAACACACATCAGAGAATTTAGAGCAGGTGTGCGGCCAGTTGAACAAAAAATGGGGTGCATGTGCTATTCGGCTGCGCAGCAATGGCTTTTTTGTCAGTTTAATTCACCAGCACGGTAATTTTCTTTTTACTTTACCCTTAAAAAAAAGCGAAAATCATCTCCCGTGTTTTTTATGCAAACTGTTCTGAGGAATTCAATGTTTCACATTAACCAATACTTTGATGGCAAGGTCGCTTCCATCGCTTTTCAGACTGCAACACTTCCCGCCTCTGTTGGCGTGATGGCCGTTGGAGAGTTCGAGTTTGGCACCACTCAAAAAGAAACCATGAGCGTTATCAGCGGGGCTCTCACCGTGAGGCTACCCGACGCAGGAGACTGGGTAACCTACAATGCAGGAGACCACTTTATCGTAGCCGCTAACGAAACGTTCGACGTACAAGTATCGACAGAGACAGCCTACTTGTGCACGTATGAATAAAATCACTTCTGTAGGGCCAGCGTATTGCGCGGAGACACCCTAACATGAGCGAGTTTTCGATCATTGAACGGCTCAATGCACACCGGCCAGGCTTTATAGCGATGCTAGGCGGTAAAATTGTGGCTATCGATCAGGAGGAACAATCCTGTAGCTTCGAATTCATCATCAGTACAGACTTTTGTCATTCTATCGATGTGGTGCAAGGCGGGTTTGTCACAGTGATGCTGGACGCGGCTATGAGCCACGCCGTATTTGCCTCAGGCGAAGATATAAGCGGGCTCTCATCCCTCGACATCAACACCACTTACCTGGAACCCACCCGGGCAGGCTGCCTGCGGGCGATAGGCAAGATCATCAAATGTACCTATAAGACGGCCTTTTTAGAGGCTCGACTGTACAACAGCGAGGGCCTCCTCACCGCCACTGCTAGTTCCGTCGCAAAAATCGTCAGGAATCGCTGACCGCGTGCCACAGCTAAACCTCCGACAACGCGAGGCCGTAAGCTATATCGACGGCCCCCTGCTGGTTCTTGCCGGTGCTGGCAGTGGTAAAACCAGTGTTATCACCCAAAAAATTGCCTATTTAGTGGATACCTGTGGCATCAATGCCAGTCACGTTGCAGCGGTGACTTTTACCAATAAAGCGGCACGGGAGATGAAGGAACGGATAGGCAAGCTGTTGCGCGGCGATGCGGCGGAAGGGCTCACGGTCAGCACGTTTCACCAATTGGGCCTGAAGATCATCCGCACCGAGCGTAAGGCGCTAGGGCTTAAATCGGGTTTTTCTATCTTCGATGGGGAGGACACTCGAACCCTGATACGTGATCTCCTGATCCAAGAGC
>JAPKBI010000318.1 GCA_028823475.1 Halioglobus sp.
TGCCCGGCGTCGGGCACAAGACTGCCAGTGTCGTTATGTCTCAGGCCTTTGGCGTGCCGGCATTTCCCGTGGACACACATATACATCGGTTGGGGCAGCGCTGGGGACTGACTAGCGGAAAAAATGTCGTGCAGACAGAGAGAGATTTGAAGCGGCTATTCCCACAAAAGCACTGGAACCGCCTGCATCTGCAGATCATTTTCTATGGCCGTGACTATTGCTCAGCGCGCGGCTGCGATGGGCGAGTATGCGAAATATGCCGTGCCTGTTACCCACAGCGAAAACACCCAAAGAAAACTTTCAAGGCTTGAAGCGCGCGCTCATTCCCCCTCGATGATCGGCGCGACAGACACAATCGATGCATTGCACCGCAGCTATAACTCAGCGTCCGCCTTTGCTATGCTACGCGACCAATCAATACGCCACCCATGGGAGTATTACTGTGATTACACTCTATGGCATCAAAAATTGCGACACTGTGAAAAAAACGCGAAAATGGCTGGATACTCATGGAATAGATTACCAGTATCACGATTTTCGGGACGATGGGTTGGACCCCAAAGCGCTTGAAGCATGGATTGAGGAGTTGGGTTGGCAAAACTTATTAAACAGGCGCAGTACGAGCTGGAAGGCACTTGATGAACAGGCCCGCATGACAATGGACGAGGCGCATGCTCACAAAGCGATCCTATCACACCCAACGCTAATCAAGCGGCCCTTGTTGGACACGGGGCAACAGCGGTTTGTCGGATTTTCCGCAGCGAACTACGCCAAAATATTCAATCTACGCACCCTCTAAATGGGTGCTTAATTTATGGTGGAACGAGAATGAAGAATGGCGCATTTGCCCTTGGACTAGGTGTTGGCACCCACAACAGTAATGGAGAGTGGCTGGAAATATTCTTTCCGCTACCGATCTTGCATCCCACGCAGCACCTAGCGGCTGCACTGGAAAACTATGATAGCAATGAGACACTTAGCCTCGAGCAGTTAACGGCGCTGCAGTTGGCGCTCGAGACAGCGGGCGCGACCGAACATGCAAACCTTGCCCTACAGCTTCTCGACAGCGGCAGACCTGCAGTGGCCGTGCTGCTTAAGGAAGACCTGCCACCGTGCAACGTGCCTGAGGCATACCTTAAGCTACACCTACTCTCACATCGCCTAGTACCTCCGCACGGCACCAACTTGGAAGGTCTGTTTGGCGCGCTGCCCAACGTCGCATGGACCAGTGAGGGCGCGATCGATGTCAGTGAACTGCCTGCGCGCCAACTATCGGCGAGATTGCGCGGCGAGGTACTTGAGGTCAGCAGTGTCGATAAGTTTCCGAAGATGACTAATTATGTGGTTCCGGGCGGAGTCCGCATTGCCCATACCGCCCGTGTGCGCTTAGGGGCCTATCTAGGAGAAGGCACAACCATCATGCACGAGGGCTTTGTCAACTTTAACGCGGGCACCGAGGGTCCGGGTATGATCGAGGGCCGTATTTCAGCGGGCGTCATGGTGGGTACCGGATCTGATCTGGGCGGAGGATGCTCCACCATTGGCACCCTGTCTGGCGGCGGCAATATCGTAATCTCCGTGGGAGAGAAATGCCTGATCGGTGCCAACGCCGGCATTGGCATCCCACTTGGGAATCGTTGCACGGTGGAGGCCGGACTATTTGTCACTGCCGGCACGAAAGTCACTATGCTAGACGCTAATGGCATGCCTGTGGAAACGGCAAAAGCACGGGACCTCGCCGGCAAATCTGACCTGCTATTTCGTCGCAATTCCACCACAGGCGCTGTGGAATGTTTAACCAACCGCAGTGCTGTAGAACTGAACAACGAGCTTCACTCTCACAACTGAGCCCAAGGATAGACATTCAACATGGAAAAAACGCTGGAACTATGCTGCGAACTAATCCGCAAGCGCTCAGTAACGCCTGAGGATGCTGGCTGCCAGGCGCTGATGATTGAACGACTGCAAGCACTGAATTTCAACTGTACTGAACTTCCCTTCGGTGACGTCAGTAATTTTTGGGCCGAGCACGGCGACCAGGGTCCACTACTGGTTTTTGCGGGGCACACTGACGTGGTTCCGCCCGGACCGGCCAGCCGCTGGAGCAATCCCCCTTTTGAGCCTGCCGTGATCGGCGGCATGCTCTTTGGTCGCGGGAGCGCGGACATGAAAGGCAGTCTCGCAGCCATGCTGATCGCGTGTGAAGAATTTTTAGCTGAGCAACCAAACCATGCAGGGCGTATTGGCTTTCTGATCACGTCGGACGAAGAAGGTCCGGCGGTGAATGGCACGGTCAAAGTCTTGGATTATCTGCGTGAAAGAGGCGAGTCGATAGACTGGTGCGTAGTAGGAGAGCCAGCAAGTTCCGCGACTTTAGGCGATGCTATTAAAAATGGCCGCAGAGGCTCGCTCGGAGCGACATTGACTGTGCGTGGCGTGCAAGGGCATATCGCCTATCCACACCTTGCAGACAACCCCATCCATCGGCTTCTTCCCGCCCTGCATGCACTAACATCTGAAGTATGGGATGAGGGCAATGCGTTTTTCCCGCCCACATCAATGCAAGTTTCAAACATCAAGGGAGGCACCGGAGTCACCAATATTATTCCGGGGGAAGTAGAAGTCGTATTTAACTTCCGTTTTTCTACCGAGGTGAGCGATGAAGTGCTGCGCCAGCGAACGGCATCAATATTGCAAGCCCACGGGCTTGATTATGTTATACAGTGGAATTTAAGTGGGCAGCCATTTTTAACCCCTGAAGGAAAGCTGTTGGACGCCACCATAGCAAGCGTACTGGAAGTCACAGGGAAGCCACCGGAGCTCTCGACTGCTGGGGGCACGTCTGATGGCCGCTTTATTGCGCCTACCGGAGCGCAGGTAGTGGAAGTGGGCCCAGTCAATGCGACCATCCACAAGATTAATGAACAGGTGCTGGTCTCTGACTTGCCACGTCTGGCCGCGATCTACAAAGGCATTCTGACGCGGTTGTTGCTATAAATCGTCTAACTGCTGTTGCAGGCCCGCCCTTGCGAAGTCGAGATTATCATCGCCGGGCACAACGAGCACCTGCCCATTACCCAGTGCTGCGAGACTGGCCGCTACAACAGCGTCTGCATTCATCCACATCTGATCTGGAATCCGGCTGCGATCGAAGCCACCTTCTACCATCGAATCGTGGAATTCCGTGTGTGTGAACCCTGGACAAAGCGCTTGCACCTCAACCCCAGAACCTGCCAGCTCCGCCTGTAAAGCCTGTGAGTAATAGTTGAGGAAGGCC
>JAPKBI010000319.1 GCA_028823475.1 Halioglobus sp.
AAGCGGGCAGGCGAACGTCCTGAAAAAACAGCTCGGCAGTATCGGACGTGTGCTGTCCCATTTTCTCAATTTTTTTGCCGCGCGCAAAGCCCGGTAGTGTGGCATCTACAATAAACAGCGAGGTGCCCTTTGCGCCTTTGCCGGGGTCCGTAATTGCTGCGACGATGACAATGTCTGCCAGCATGCCATTGGTGATGAAAATCTTGGAGCCGTTGAGTATCCATTCGTCTCCGTCCCTGACCGCTTTGGTGCGAATGCTTTGCACATCTGAGCCAGCACTGGGCTCCGTCATGGCGAGGGCACCGAGGGCTTCGCCGGTCACCATTTTTGGCAACCATTGCGATTTCTGTTCCTCAGTGCCGAAATGTGCGATGTACGGTGCTACGATATTGCTGTGAATACTGTAACCCGACGCAATGCCACCAAAACCCAGACGAGACATCTCTTCAATAACGGCAAAGGTGACTTCAGGCGTGGTCCCCGCAGCACCGTACTCCTCCGGCATATCGGGGCACAATAATCCAGCCTGCCCCAGTGTATGCCACAATTCTCTGGGAACACTATGTTGCGCTTCCCACTGCTCAATATGCGGGGAAATTTCTGCTTCTAGGGCGCGATGTGCCATATCGCGAAACAGGGTCAACTCTTCGTTATCCATGGCTATTAGTCTCTGGGGAACAGCATAATGTGGGCGAGTTTGCGTGATTTTTAGGCTATAGACAACGATAGAAGCCCTCTAATTGCAAAAACGACCGCTTGGACCAACTCGGTACTAGTCAGTGGCGCTGAGAGTGCTTAAACTGGGTCGACTTTACAAAGGCTAACTCAGGAGAACAACAATGCGCGAGAACAGGCAGTTTTACATAAACGGTGAGTGGGTTGATCCAACCTCTCCCAACAGTTTTGACGTGATTAATCCCGCGACGGAAGAGGTCTGTGGACATATATCCATGGGCTCCGAGGCCGATGTCGACAAAGCAGTCGCTGCGGCAAAGACGGCATTTCAGACATTCAGTCGCACGAGTACTCAGGAGCGGATTGAATTACTGGAATCGTGTATTGCGGTCTACAAGAAATATTATCTTGATATTGCCGATGCGATTCGGCAAGAGATGGGCGCACCGCATACGCTAGCGACCACTGCGCAGGCCTATACCGGGCAGGGACATTTGGAGGAGGCGCTTAGGGTTCTGCGGGCTTTTGAGTTTGAGGAGGACCTGGGCGAGCATCGTATCTTTAAGGAACCTATTGGAGTTTGTGGCCTGATTACGCCGTGGAATTGGCCGATCAACCAGGTTTCCTGCAAGGTTGCGCCGGCGCTGGCAGTGGGCTGCACGATGGTACTGAAGCCCAGTGAAGTTGCACCCTTGTCGGCCTATTTGTTTGCACAGGTAATGCATGAAGCGGGCGTGCCTGCCGGCGTGTTCAATATGGTCAATGGGGATGGTCCGGTTGTGGGTACGGCGCTGTCGAAGCACCCCGATGTGAGCATGATGTCCTTTACAGGATCGACTCGTGCCGGTTCTCTCGTGGCTCAAAACGCTGCACCCACGGTGAAACGTGTGACGCAGGAGTTGGGCGGAAAATCACCCAATATTATATTAGATGATGCTGATTTAGAGACCGCAGTCGCCGGCGGTGTCAGACATATGTATACCAATACAGGGCAATCATGTAATGCACCTTCGCGTATGTTGGTGCCCGCAGCCAAGCTGGCTGAGGCTGAAGCTATTGCCGCTAAAGTGACAGAGTCAGTTGTTGTTGGAGACCCAACGGCAGAGACGACGACTATGGGGCCGGTGGTTTCCGAAGTGCAGTTCAATAAGATTCAGGGTCTGATCGAGCAGGGTATTAAGGAAGGCGCAAAGGTCGTCATTGGGGGGCTAGGTCGTCCCGAGGGTCTCGATAAGGGTTATTTTATTCGGCCGACGATATTTTCTCAGGCCAACAATGAGATGACCGTCGCCCGAGAAGAAATTTTCGGACCGGTACTCACTATGATCCCTTATGACACAGAGGAAGAGGCGATTCGCATTGCCAATGACACGCCCTATGGGCTGGCGGGCTACGTGCAAAGTGGTGACCTTGATCACGCCCGTGAAGTGGCCTCGAGGATCCGTGCCGGCAATGTGCATATTAACGGTGCGTCCGGCGGTTTTAATGTCCCGTTTGGTGGCTTCAAGCAATCGGGCAATGGTCGCGAATGGGGTAGCCATGGTTTTACCGACTTTCTTGAAATCAAGGCAGTGGAAGGTTTCGGCAAGTAGAAATGAGTAAGTTTGTTCTTGGTATCGATCAGGGCACGACAGGAAGTACTGTCGCTCTGATGGATGCCAGGGGTAAATTGCGCGCGCGCGTTAACTATGAGTTTCCGCAAATCTATCCCCGACCTGGTTGGGTCGAGCAGCGCCCCGCTGATATCTGGGCTTCGGTGGGAAAGGGCATTCGTGCAATTTTCCGCAAGGGCATCTGCAAACCCAGCGAGATAGTCGCGATTGGTATCACTAACCAGCGCGAGACATCTCTGCTGTGGGATAAGGAGACCGGTGAGCCCTTCAACAATGCCATCGTATGGCAGTGCAGGCGTACCTCGGACTTCTGTGAGTCACTGCGGGCAGCAGGACACGAAAGTGCGGTCAGACGCAGGTCCGGCTTGGTTCTGGACCCTTATTTTTCCGCCAGTAAATACCGCTGGTTGCTGAAGAATACGGTCGGTATATCGAAAGCTGTCACTAACAAGCGGGTGGCCGCAGGCACCATAGACAGTTTCCTGATTTGGCAGCTCACCGGGGGCGACGTGCACGTGACCGATGTGTCCAATGCTTCGCGTACCTCACTGATGAACATTAAAACGGGACGTTGGGATCAGCACCTTCTTTCGCTGTTTGAGGTGCCACGGGAGATTCTGCCCGCGATCGTTCCGTCCAGTGGAATCCTTGGCCGCACTCGTGGCGTTGTCGGCCTGCCTGATGGGATTCCCATCTCCGGTATGGCGGGTGATCAGCAGGCGGCTCTGTTTGGTCAGGCATGCTTTGATGTAGGCGATGCCAAGTGCACGTTTGGAACCGGTTCATTCATCTTGATGAACACTGGGGCGGAACGTCTGCACTCTCATTCAGGTTTGCTGACCACTGTAGCGTGGCAGTTAGGTGAGAAGGGGAAGTTGGTGTACGCGCTTGAGGGCGGGGCCTTTGTCTGTGGAGCAGCGGTTCAATGGTTGCGTGATGGTCTCAAGATGATCAAACACGCGCCTGATATTGAAGCGTTGGCGCT
>JAPKBI010000320.1 GCA_028823475.1 Halioglobus sp.
AACACTCGCTGCTGCTGGAGAGCTCGCCGGTTTGGATCGCCCAACGAGAAGGGCGAGCAAAGGACGGTATTGACCGCACAGAACCGGTAATTATAAAGATGTTATCCATGAGTCGTGACAAGAGTCAGCGTGACTTTGGTGAGCATATCGAGTGTCTAGGTATTGTGCCCGTCGCCGTATCCTATGAACTTGATCCTTGTGATGCCATGAAGGCCAAAGAATTATTTGAAAAAGCGACCAAGGGCAGTTACGAAAAAGCTGAACAGGAGGACGTCGCCTCGATTGCTAAGGGTATCGCTGGTGAAAAAGGCCGCGTCCACGTCTCTTTTGGTACCCCTTTGGGCGGCAACCTGGATACGCCAGATGCGGTTGCAAGCGAGGTTGATAGACAAATTATCACTGAGTATTGCCTGCACCCTACCAATCTTTATGCCTACCGTCGGCTGTATGGAGGTGATGCCCTGATGTCCACAAACTTCCATGTGGAGGAGGGGGATTACAGTGAGGCGGCTTTTGATGCTCGCATCGCCGCTATGCCGGAAGCGCATCGTCCCTTCGCGCTGGGTATCTATGCCAATGCGGTGGTCAGTAAACTGGCGCTGGCCGACGGCTCGCCGACGCCTTGCTGAACGAGGATCTAAAAGACCGCATCCGCGAGGCCTATAACGCGATTGTGGAGAGCAAATCTCTCACTCCGCGCTGGGGACAGCGGCAGATGATTGCGGAGATCGCCAATACGTTGTCTCGCATTCCTCCCCCGGGAGAAAATCATAGCGATCTGCCTGCCGTTTGTGTCATCGAGGCGGGTACCGGCACCGGCAAAACGATTGCATATGCAGTCGCGGCGATCACCATGGCTCGGGCTCTGGGCAAACGCCTGGTGGTTGCCACCGCGACAATTGCCCTGCAGGAACAGTTCGTTAACAAGGACTTGCCGGACATACGTCAAAGCAGCGGCATGGACTTCACTTTTGCTCTGGCAAAGGGGCGGCGGCGTTATGTCTGCCTATCAAAACTCGATCGAATGATGGCGGACAGTCAGGGAGAGTCATCCCTGATGCCGTTGTACCCCGACGGGTTTGGTGCACCGCTCTTGGCAGAGGCCTTGCCCACTTACGATGCCATGCTCGATGCTCTGGGTCGAGGACAGTGGGACGGCGACAGGGACAACTGGCCCGATAGTATCGGCGAGCAAGTCTGGTTTGGCGTGACCACAGATCACAGTCAATGCAGTGGTCGGCGCTGCCCCAATATTAGTCAGTGCAGCTTCTTTCATGCCCGAGACGAGTTGCAAAATGCAGACATTATCGTCACCAATCATGATCTTGTCCTTGCGGATCTTGCCCTCGGCGGTGGTGCGATATTGTCACCGCCGGAAGAAAGCATCTATGTGTTTGACGAGGGCCACCATCTTCCCGATAAAGCACTGTCGCACTTTGCGAGCTTCTGCCGGCTGCATACCACCATAGTGTGGTTGCATGACAGTGCCAAGTCGCTGGCGCATTCAGCACCTGCGCTGGCTGCCATTGACGGTGTGCAGAAGCTGTTGCAGACCTTGCCCGCAGAAATGGAGCAGACTGTTGCTGCACTGCATGTGGCGGAACAGACTGTAGCAGCCTTGTTTGAGGAAGCTGAATTCGATGACAGGCGGGATGAGCAACAATTGCGGCTAGAGCACGGACTGGTGCCTGCCACATTGATCCCTGTAGCGGCGGAACTCGTAGGTCAATTCCAGAAGTTGAGTAGCGTCCTTTCACGCCTGGAGACGATGCTTGAAGAGGCGCTGGATGAGGATTTTGCTGGCTTGGATAAATCGGAAATAGACACCTGGCATATCAACGTTGGCGGCATGTTGGGCCGCACGGAAGCTGCCCTCACCTTGTGGCTGGAGTATGCGGTAAGCGGCGAAGGGGAGTTGCCGCCCAAGGCGCGCTGGATGACGCAGATGAATAACGCGGGACAGTCGGGTTTTGAGCTGCGCTGCAGTCCAGTCTTGGCAGCGGAGATCCTGCAAGACTGTTTATGGTCAAAGGCTGCCGGTGTGATTGTGACCTCGGCCACAATTACCGCACTCAATTCATTTGATCGCTTCAAACTCCATTCTGGTGCGCCATCAGACGCCAATTACAAAGCGGTGGCCAGCCCCTTTAATTATGCCAATGCCACGTTTACTGTGCCTGCCATGGACTGTGATCCCGGCGACGCACAGGCTCACACGGAAGCCCTCATTGAGCGCTTCCCCCATATTTTGGACCAAAATGAGGGCAGTCTGGTCCTGTTTTCCTCGCGTCGGCAAATGCAGGAGGTCTATCAAGGGGTCAGCGGAGAGTTCAGTGGTCGAATATTGATGCAGGGGGACTTCAGTAAGCAAGAAATTTTACGTCGGCATAAGGAGGCGATCGATGGCGGGGCCGGTAGCGTCATCTTCGGTCTGGCTAGTTTTGCAGAGGGAGTAGATCTACCCGGAGATTACTGCCGTCACGTGGTGATAGCCAAAATCCCCTTTGCAGTGCCAGACAGTCCGCTGGAGGCCGCCTTGGCAGAGTGGGTGGAAGCGCAGGGCCGCAATGCTTTTATGGAAATCAGTGTGCCGGACGCAGCCCTGCGTTTGGTTCAGGCCAGCGGTCGGCTGCTGCGCACAGAACAGGACAGTGGTCGAGTAACGTTGATGGATCGACGTATTCTGACTCGACGTTACGGCCGCGATATTCTCGATTCGCTGCCGCCATTTACGCGTGAGCTGGGATAAACCGAGATCTCCTTATACGGCGAATAGCTGCACGGGCACCCCATTGACCACACAGGTACTTGAAGCTTCATCTAGCGACTCGTCGATTAGGTCGTTGCAACTTATGCCGGGCAAAATAGATAAAGCGTTACTCTGTTTTGACGCCTTATAAACATGCCCGAAACCGTGCGGAATACTCACCACGCCGGGCATCATTTCGTCGGATATTTCTACCGGTATTACTGCCTCGCCTACGTTCGACACCACCTTTACATTTGCCTCATGTTTGAGCCCAAGACGCTTTGCATCGACAGGATTAATTTTTGCGGTGCAACGATTACTGCCGCGTATATACGGCTTCAAGTTGTGCAGCCAGGAGTTCATGTCACGAACATGGCGGCGACCGATGAGTAACATATCATTGCCACTGTGGGTCTGGGCATCTTGGTCTGATCGGTCTTCAAATCGTTGCTTCAGGCGAGTCAAATCATTGGCAAAGACTTCATGCATCAGATCTATGCGCTTGCCC
>JAPKBI010000321.1 GCA_028823475.1 Halioglobus sp.
CGAGCTGACATCTTGCGTAAAGATACTGCCGCCACCCGCAAACGTATTATTGATACCGCCGAGCAATTATTTGCAGAGCGAGGAGTCGACAATACCAGCCTATTGGATATCGCGAAGGCCGCCCAGCAAAAGAATCGGAGTGCCTTACAGTATCATTTCACCAATAAGCAAGGACTGCTGGACGCTGTTCTGGACAAGCATGCGAAGGGTATTGCTGAGTACCGAGTAACAATGCTGGACCAGTTGGAGTCCGAAGGTTCGTTTAGCATCTATCAGCTCATTGAAGTACTGGTGCTTCCAGTTGCCGCTCAACTGGATGATGCCGACGGTGGGCATGCTTTCCTTAGAATACATAGCCAGCTAATGACTTCCGAGCGTTATCGCGAGCTGCGCGCTCATCGCGACAAGGATGCGACGGACATTCAGCGCTTGAACATAATGATTGTGCGGTGTATCAATACAAACAATCCAGAAATCATCGGCGCGCGCTTATTATTAATGGGGGCTCTAATGATTCACGGGTTGGCCGGTTACCTGAGTCAAGCGGATCGTATCTCCCGTCCTATATTTTTACACGCCATTATTCAGGGCATTGTTGACCTGCTTCAACAGCCCGATTCTCCAGATTCTCGAGATTTGCCAGTCGACCTGTAAGCGCGGCGATGGCGGCAACGTCCGCTGTTCTTACTTAATACTAATTGATTAACTATGTGCGGTGTGTTCCAATCTTCGCTGTATTCTATTGTTGATACCCCGCTGGAAGATTAACTCCTCCTACCGCGACAGGCACCGCCATGAATCAACTGCACTACCGTACCTGTAACCTCTGTGAAACCATGTGTGGCATAGAGATCGAACACGATGGCAAACAGGTTATCGCCATACGCGGTGATAAGAATGATGTCCTGAGCAAAGGTAACATCTGTCCCAAGGCCATCGGCCTGCAAGATATCCACACCTGCGAAGATCGTCTGCGTAAACCGTTGAAGCGGGTGCGCAAAAATCCCGAGCAGAAAAGTCACGATGACGCGTGGGTAGAAGTTGAGTGGGATGACGCCATTGAGTATGCGGCTGAGGGTCTAGCGCGGATTCAGAATCAGCACGGAGCTGACAGCATTGCCTCCTATTTTGGTCGCAGCACTGCGCATAATATTGGCACGCTACTCGCGGTTACGCCGATACAAAAAATTATGGGCACGCGTAATGTTTATACCGGTTCAACCGTTGATCAGATGCCCCATAATTTTGTCTGGCATCATATGCTGGGGCACCAGTTTCTTTGCACAATCCCCGATATTAACCGAACTGACTATTACCTGATGCTCGGCACTAACCCTAAAGTGTCGAACGGCGCTCAGATGTCGACGGGCGCAAACACGTATAAAAAACTCAATGAAATTCGTCAGCGCGGCGGTAAATGCGTATTGATCGATCCACGTCGCACTGAGTCAGCTAAGTACATGGATGAACATCACTTCATTACGCCACACGCTGATTCAATGTTTCTGATCGGCTTGATTCAGGTGATTTTTGCCAAGGGTCTGGCCAAGCCGGGTCGTATGGCAGAACACATCAATGGCTGGAGTCAGATTGAGCCACTCGTTAATCAGTTTGATTTAGGTCGGATTGCTGAGGTCACTGGCATCGCGCGTAGCGACATAGAGCGTATTGCAGAAGAATTTGCGAGTGCCAACAGTGCTGTCTGTTATGGGCGTACGGGAGTGTCTATGGTGCAGTTTGCGGGTCTCACTCAATGGCTGATGCAAGTCATGAACGTGATCACTGGCAATATGGACGAGATCGGCGGCATGATGTTCCCTAAGCCTGCTATTGAATCGCTGCCCCTGACCCAATCCAGCTGGGATACGTATCGCTCTCGTGTTACTGGGCGGCCCGAGTTTTCGGGGGAATTCCCAATGGCCATTCTGGGTGAAGAGATTATGACGCCAGGGGAGGGCCAGGTGCGTGGGCTGCTCGGCCTGGCGGGGAATATGGTGCTCTCCATGGCCGATGGCCATCACACGGAAAAAGCGCTTAACGCACTAGAATTCTATGTGGCGGTCGACCCCTACCTCAACGAAACGACCCGTTTTGCCGATGTTGTTTTGCCGCCGTGTGGACCGTTGGAAAAAGGCCACTACGACATGTTTTATCATCTCTATGACACCATAAATTGGTCCAAATACTCTCCGCAGTTATTTGAAACCCAATCTTCCAAATGGACAGATTTCGAGATATTTACCGATTTAATGGCATGCTTTGCACGCAAGCGTACTGCCAATCCTCTCAAGAAATTGTTCTACGGCGCTATTCACACATTGGTGCGCCATACATTAACTACCGATCGCATTGTAGATCTGGGACTGCGTTTCGGGCCATACGGTAAAGGTATCAATCCCTTCAACAAGAAGGGGTTGTCTTTACAAAAGCTCAAGGATAATCCTCACGGTATCTTCCTCGGCGACCTCGAATATTCATTACCTGGAGGCCTTTACACTGCCAACAAGAAAATTAATCTCGCGCCCCAATGTTTTGTCGATGATCTACCACGTTTAAAAGCCCACTTTGTTGACGGCGGCATGGAAGCGGAACAATCTGAGTCTGAATTTGATCTGAAGATTATTAGCCGCCTCACCAATCGCACGCTAGGGTGGATGCATCATAGCCAGCGCCTGGTGAAAGGCAAGAACCCTTGCGAGCTGATGATGAATCCAGCGGATGCAATGGCTAGAGACATTTCAACAGACAGCCTGGTGAACGTGACGTCACGCACTGGCCAGATTCAAATGCCTGTTATCCTCACAGAGGACATGATGCCGGGGGTCGTTTGTATGCCGCATCTGTGGGGGCACAATAGGAAAAACACTCGCCAGAAGGTGGCCAATGCGAATCCCGGTGTCAGCATGAATGACCTTACCGACGTGACCGGCGTTGATCAGCTCACCGGAAATGCCATCGTGAATGGTGTACCGGTAAACGTTGAGGTCGTCGCAAAGACGGCTCCTACGCAGCGCCAGCACGAAGACGAAACCGTAGAGGAGTTTGTGGTTTAGTTATTGTTGCCATGACTCAATACCGAGGTTTAACCATGTTTCCACTGGAACGACTTTTTGCCGCTTTTTTAAGCGGCCTTTTTGCCGCCTCTATCTCGGGCATCGCTATCGGCGAGCAGCATCAGGCGAGCGCGCAGGCTGCAGCCGACACGCCACCGATACACGCAGCCGTCAATGATAAAGGCATACCCCGTTTAGAGGT
>JAPKBI010000322.1 GCA_028823475.1 Halioglobus sp.
GCCTATCCCACGGTAACAGAACAGCATCCTGACGCGGCGGCCCTGACGGTACTGGGGGGATTTTTACGCAACGGATTTCTGCACCGTGCAATACGCGAACAAGGGGGCGCTTATGGCGGTGGCGCCTCACATGATTCGGGCATTGCAGCCTTTCGGTTCTACTCCTACAGAGACCCGCGCCTCGTTGAGACGCTGCAGGACTTTGATGCATCAGTTTCTTGGCTATTGGACACACCTCATGACGATCGATCACTCGAAGAAGCGATCCTCGGTGTCATCGGCAGCATGGACAAGCCGGGGTCGCCGGCAGGAGAAGCCAAACAGCACTTTCATAACCGCTTGTTCGGCCGCAACCATGACACGCGCGAAAGATTTCGAGAAAACATATTGGGCGTCAGTCTGGATGACTTGCGCCGAGTCACAGAAAAATATCTCAGGCCCGATCTGGCGAGTACCGCGATTGTCACAAACTCTGGACAGCTAGAGGCTACGGCATCGCTAAGAGAGGAGTTGAATCTGACAGTGCAGGAGCTGTAGAGTATCTGACGTGTCGCTATGTGAACAAGCCAATGGTAAGAAACTTTAAGGAAGTATGGCTGCTCGCTGCGATCAATGCGATTGCCATGTGCAGTGTGCCTATGATGATGCTAATCGGCAGCATAATAGGCGCAGAGCTGGCACCGGACGAAGAGTTGGCAACCTTGCCCATTGCAATGATGGTCATCGGCACCGCTCTCGGGGTAATACCGGCTACGCGCAGCATGCAACACTTGGGCAGAAAGCGGGCCTTACTACTATTCGTGCTGCTGGGCATATGCGCCTGCCTCACCCTGGGCGAAGCAATGGTTCGCAGCAGCTTTTCTTTATTCTGTTTTGGCGCTGGCGTTCTGGGTGCCACGATCGCCGCGCTGCAACAAATTCGCTTTGCAGCAATGGAATGCGTACCGCAGACAGATGGCCCGACCGCCGCATCCATCATTATGTGCGCTGGTATTGTGGCCGCTTTTCTCGGGCCTGAGTTGGCACTGGCAGGGCAGCATCTAACATCGGTTGACTACCAGGGGTCCTTCTGGCTTGGTGCCGGCTGTCTATTGGTTGGCGGAATTCTGCTGCTGTTTTACGTACCGGCGGCACAGCATCAAACGCATACCACTTCGGGAGGTCGCTCTACTGGGGCGCTATTGGCCAGCCCCACCCTCTTACTTGCGATTATTGCCGGCGCCAGCGCCTTCATGGTGATGTCATTTGTCATGACAGCAACACCCATCAGCATGCATTTACATCAGGGATATAGCTTGAATGATACCAAGTGGGTCATTCAATCGCATATTGCGGCGATGTACCTGCCGTCACTGTTTACGCCCTGGCTGTTTCGTTTCCTTAATATCCGCGGACTTATGCTGGCTGGCTTGGCCTGCTATTGCGTAACAATAGTGATCGGGTTGGTGGATGCGTCGGTGATGGGCTATTGGGGACAATTAGTGCTGTTAGGCATTGGCTGGAACTTCCTGTTTGTATCGGGCACCGCACTGTTACCGATGGCCTATAAGGATGGCGAGCAGTTCAGGGCCCAGGCGCTGAATGATACTGTAATTTTTTCCAGTCAGGCCATCGCCTCTCTTTCTGCGGGTCTGGCGATCAGCACGGTGAGTTGGCATGCGCTGCTTTTGTTTTGCTTGCTGCCGATGGGGATCCTGCTTGCCCTGCTTGCATGGCAGCGTGTTGTACCGAGCAGAGTCTCAGGTCAAATTTAACAGCAACGCTAGCGCCTAAAGTGACTAGACCGGCGCCAAATCGAGCATAGCTTGCAGGTAACGCCTGCTTTAAGGTGTTTCCAATCTTGCTGAGATACTGGATATAGACCACCGGTGTAAAAAAACATTGGTGCTATGGCAATACACTACCTATAATTCAGTAACGTTTTAGCGAAATCCGTCTCCACATAGACGGTTCAGGCGTGCAGTGTTCAATATGCTGCGAGCGAGCCGAAAAAACCCATGAAGCAAGAATCACTTGGCCGCTGTCAGATACCACACACGGAGAAAAAATATGAATAAAGTCCCCAAGATTGTGGCGGCATTACTAGCCAGCCTATTTTTGACGAGTGCATTTGCCCAGCCAGATCAGCCTGCCATCGACCCAGGGGCGATAGCAGCACTGGAAAAAATGGGGGGGTACCTGCGGACATTAAAGGCATTTCGTGTGGAGGCAATCACCACCAACGACACCGTGCTGGAAGACGGGCAGAAACTTCAGCATGAGGGCACTGCAGATATCTTGGCCAACGTACCAAATGGTTTGAGAATCCATACAAACAACGATCGTCATGAACGTTTGTTCTTATATGATGGGAAAGAATTTACATTGTGGGGACAGCGTATGGACTACTATGCGACGGTAGATGCCCCAGACACGATCGGCAAACTGGCAGACATGCTTGAAAATAAGTATGGTATTAATCTACCACAGATTGATCTTTTTCGCTGGGGTACACCTGAGATGGATAAGACAGCCATAGTTGGCGCAATGGACGCTGGTCCGGCTGTCATTGACGGTACCACCTGTCAGCATTACGTATTTCGGCAGGATGATATCGACTGGCAAATATGGATCCAAAAAGGTGACTATCCGCTGCCACGAAAGGTCGTTATCACTACCAAGACTGACGATGCCAGGCCTCAGCACAGCGCTGAGTACCAGTGGGATCTTGCGCCCTCTTTTAACGATGCTGCATTCACTTTCAACCCGCCCAAGGGCGCACTTCGAGTCGTTTTGGAAGATAGCCGTTCCAGTTACGATGCGAACGAATAGGAGACTTGATAATGAAACGTATAGGTTTGGCATTTCTTTCTTTCTCTCTTTTGGTTTTTATTGTCGCGGAAGTGAACGCTCGGGGACGGGGGGGCGGTGGTCATCATGAGCGCTCCCACGCCCGCTCCAGCATCAACTCCGGTCATCACTCCAATCACAGCAACGCGTATCGCAACAACGGTAACCGCAATGTGAACATCAATAGCAACCGAAACGTCAATGTGGATGTTAACAATCGTGGATACCATCACGGCTGTTGCTATCACGATAACTATCACCCCCTTGCGGTAGCAGCGGCCGTCACCGCAACGGCCATTGTTGTCGGCTCAATAGTGCATTCACTGCCGCCGTCTTGCCAGACGGTGATGTCGAATGGCTTTGCATATCAGCAATGTGGCAATACCTGGTATCAGCCTCAGATATCGGGGTCATCGACTACCTA
>JAPKBI010000323.1 GCA_028823475.1 Halioglobus sp.
CACCGACCCCAGCATTATGAATGCTGTGCTCTAACCAGCTGAGCTACGTAGCCATTAAACTTTGATGGGCAGAGAGGTCGCGAATTGTCCTTATTGAGGGTTAGCGTGTCAAGAAAGCCGATCACTGCACCTTCAACCACTTGTATCAGCTCAGGTTAAGGTCTAGTTTAAGATAGCTGAGATAACAGCCTGCTCATGGCCTCAAAGGCCTAGTCAGCCGGCAATTTTCGCTAATAATGTCAAACTAGGTCAGGCAAAAACACCAGTAGCCAGGAGGCTAATAGTGCGCCTCCGACAATCAGGTGTGCCCTGATAATACTGTTCAGGTGTTCGATACGATCCTCGGTCGCTTCGGATTTCCATATCTTGCTCATCATCAGGTCGAGCCCAATAACAATAACGATGATGGGGGCTACCGCTGGAAGAATCCCGCTAAAAAAAAGATTCCATGAATCTGAATATTGCGGCACGCGTGCAAAGGGAACCAGTAATGCGATGACAATAGCTGTGCAGTGGAGCATGTTTCTGAGAAAGCCCATTTCCTTGATCTTATTGAACATCTATCGTTAAACCTTTTATATATTCGTCGGTGGGGCGATGATCCCTTAGGTAATCTGTTTGCGGATTACTGAGAATATATTTCGCCTAGGTTCTGATTGTAGCACTGCTTATGTTTTTCCTTGGTCTGGCGGCGATATACAATTACGCTAAATTTAGCGGGTGTCGTGTTCCAGGATGGCATTTTAAATGAAAAGGAAGGCTTGGTAGGTTATGTGGAAGCAAGTAAAAGATGCTCTGGTTGCAGAGCTGGTGTTTAAGAACTTCGTGGATGCGTTCGCCTTTATGACGGACGTTGCTGCACTTGCAGAGAAGCACGACCACCATCCTGAATGGAGTAACGTTTATAACCGCGTGACGATTCGGCTGACGACGCACGATGCCGGTAACCAAGTAACCGATAAAGATCGTAAGCTTGCCGAGGCCATCGAGGCGTTAGCGTCGGCATCTCTGGTGCAGGTTTCTGACTAGTGTCGTGGCCTAATATTAAGGCGGACCACTGTGCCAAGTTCCTCCGAAAGGAGTGCGTCCAGGACGTGAGTGATTTGATAACTCGCTTATTCTCGCGCCTACGGTGGCGCTTTAGGCACCTAGCGCTATCCTTGACGCGTTAGTTTGTTAGCCAACCCGCCTAGGCCTCTGACTAGCCAGCGGGGCTGGTGCTGCGCCCAGGCGAGGGCAAGTCGATTTGCGTTGCCGGGGATGCAGATAACTTCTCGTTTCATCAACGCGTCGAAGCCTGATCGGGCAACCTCGTCTGGCTGTGAGACCATAAAAGTAGGCATAGCCCCGGCGACTGAGGTGTCAACCATGTCCGTATCCGTCAACCCGGGGCAGAGCGCAGTGACCGAAATACCGGTGTCTCGCAGGTTCTCTGCGAGGGCTTCACTAAAAGATAAAACATAAGCCTTTGTGGCTGCATAAATATCCATACCCGGCACAGGGTGGAACGCTGCCACCGATGCGACATTTAGTATCCTCCCTGACTTTCGGGCCTTCATTGCGGGCAGGAATTGATGGATTAGCAGGGTCAGGGCGGTGATGTTGAGCGTGATGGTGCGTTCAATTTGCTCCGGCGTCAGATTAGGGAATTCTTCCTCAACCATCATCCCGGCGTTATTGACCAACACATCGATCTCTAGGGATTGGCTGGATACTGAATCACAAAAAGCGGTGATCCCGGCCGACGTGGAGAGATCGCCGGGCAGTACCAAAATTTTGGTGGCGGTGGGTATGTCATCCGCTAGCGCCTGCAGTTTTTGCTCTCTTCGCGCCGTAAGTACAAGATCAAAGCCTTCGGCAGCAAAAAGGCGCGCGAACGCTGCTCCGATGCCCGAGGAGGCGCCCGTGATGAGCGCGGTCCCGCGGCTCATTTACCACGCTCCTTGATTGATATTGTCGGATCTTCTGCACCCAGCATGTTTCTCTGAAGCCAAGCGTCGGAGGCTATCTTGAGCATTTTTTCTTGCAACCTCTGAGCATCTAGCAGGCCCATAAAGGGCTCCGAGGCTTCGGAGGTTATATCGGCCTTGCCGGTAATGTCCATTGGTTTCCCTCTATTTAGCAACGTTTGCATTTAGGACTTAGTTTAAGGTGACGAAATGCTGCGGAACATCATTGTCAGGAGCGTTGGTGTGTTGGCAACTTACAGTGAAGTTGGTGCAAATTCATTGTTCAATGGATAAAATTTCGGAAATCCTTAGTATGCTGGCGGATAAAAAGTATCCGAACTGCAGGCTCTACGACATTGAAGAGAGCAAGTACGTCACGGTGGAAGATATACGAAGAATTATTCTAAAAAGAGAATCGATCACAGTGGTTGATTCGAAAACAGAAAAGGATCTAACTCGTACTGTGTTGATGCAGGCCATTTCTGAGCAGGAGTGTAAAGGGAACGAATCTACCCTGAAGAGCAGGGCTCTAGAACAACTGGTTCGATTTTACGGTGGTGGGATGCAAAGCATCATGACTTTTCTGGAGCAAGATGCCCCGGACATCTCGAGGACCCTATAAAGGCTAGGTTAATAGGCAACGGTAGTTCTCAATAACCAAATCTGCTTCTTGGAGATCCTCTGGTGAGGTGTATGGGCTTTTAATAGCCACAACGGTCATACCTGCGGCCTTCGCTGCCAGAACACCATTTCGAGAGTCTTCGAAGGCGACAATATTTTTAGCTTTGATACCCATTCGGTGGGCGCACAATAAGAATATGTCGGGTTTCGGTTTGCTGTTGTGCAGCTCTGCGTCATCACCACAAACTATCGTAGTGAGGAGCGCGCGCCAATCTCGCTGACTGATTTTTAGATCACAGAGATGGCGGTGCGAACTGGTGGCAATTCCCGTCGGAATGTTTGTTGAATGTAGGTGGCGAAGATAGTCTCCAGCGCCAGTCATTTCTTCGGCTTCAGGGAATAGTACTTTGAGGTAGGACTCTCTTTTAACCAGAAACTCTTTCGCTGTCATCGGTAAGTCAAATTCATCGATGGTCAATTGGGCGCTTCGATTTGAATCTCCTCCCATGACCCTGCGTTTTAGTTCCATGGTGTAGGTGTGCCCGTGTGGGTCGAGAACCCTTTGCGCTGCGGCGGTGTAGAGCGGTTCTGTGTCCAGTAGTGTGCCATCTAGATCAAAGATGATTGCTGCGGGATTCATAGGAAGGGTAGTCATAAAGCGTCCAAGTATTCTTTAGACAT
>JAPKBI010000324.1 GCA_028823475.1 Halioglobus sp.
TACGAGTGTGTGATTTGCGGTTTCATCTATGACGAGGCCGAGGGCTTGCCAGACGATGGCTTTCCTCCGGGGACACTCTGGAAAGATATACCAGAAGATTGGGAGTGCCCGGATTGTGGAATAGGCAAAGCAGATTTTGACCTTTACGTGGCGTAGTCTTTGACTCATCGCAGTACCCACAGGGCTGCTTTTTTTGCACGCTTTGCATGCGATGAATCCCACAGTTTTTCCCAGCAGAATCTCCCATGACAGTGAGTAAAGAACGCTTGGTGGTAGTGCGTCAATTGATGACGCAGGCAAATTACGATGCCCTAGTTGTACCCCGGGCCGATGAGTATCTTGGTGAGTATCTCCCGCTGCACAACGAGCGCTTGCACTGGCTTACCGGGTTTACTGGGTCTGCCGGCATGGCGCTGGTGCTGCGTGATAGAGCGGCGATCTTTGTGGATGGTCGCTATACGGTGCAGGTGCGGTCACAGGTTTCCTCTCATCTGTTTGAATATCATCATCTGGCCGACAACCCTCAGGCTCAATGGCTGGCAGCTGCGCTGCCTGCTGGTAGCAGAGTCGCCTGCGATCCTCGTCTGCACAGCCTGCAATGGTATAGGGATACAAAAGATACCTTAGCTGATGCCGGTGTGGAGCTTCTGCTCGATACTGATAATCTGATTGATCGCTGCTGGCTGGACCGACCCGAGCCGATCTGCAATTCTGCACTATTGTTGGATAAAGAATTTACTGGGGAATCCAGTAAAGATAAACGTCAGCGCATCGCTGCTCACATTAGGGCCCAAGGTTGTGACGCGGCGCTGATATTCTCGCCTGATTCCGTCAGCTGGTTGTTGAATATTCGCGGCACCGATATGCCGCAGTTACCGGTCGTGCAGAGCTTCGCAATACTAGAAGCCTCGGAAAAAATGACGCTATTTGTCGATGCTCGTCGTCTGCCAGAAGAATTTCATCAGCACGTCGGCGATGGCGTTATGGTGATGGATGAGACGGATTCTAGTGCCGCATTCGCAGGCTATGCAAGGCATAAAGTATTGGCCGATGCTAAAAATGCGGGCGCCTGGGTGCAGATGGAATTGGCTCGCAACGGTGCGACGCTGGTGCAGGGAGAAGACCCCGTGTTACTGCCTAAGGCGTGCAAAAATTCGGTTGAATTGGCAGGTACCCGCAGTGCTCACTATCGCGATGCCGTAGCGGAAGTTCGTTTTCTGGCCTGGCTGGACGGCGAGGTTGCGGCAGGAAAGCTGCACAATGAAGCCGAATTGTCAGATCATTTGCTCAGTCTGCGGCAACAGGGCGAGTACTTTCACGCGTGTTCCTTCGATACTATTTCGGCCGCGGGAGCCAATGGTGCCATGTGCCATTACAATCATCTCAACGGCGTCCCGGCTCGCCTAGCAATGGACAGTGTCTATCTGTTCGACAGTGGTGGTCAGTACACTGATGGAACGACTGATATTACGCGCACCGTCGCTATCGGCGATCCCGGGTCTGAAGCGCGCCGCCTGTTTACCCTTGTTTTAAAGGGTCATATCGCTTTGGCGCGGTCTCGATTTCCATTTGGTACCACAGGCACGCAACTGGATGCACTGGCGCGACAGTATCTGTGGCGCGAGGGCTATGATTATGATCACGGCACTGGCCATGGCGTGGGTGTCTTTCTCAGTGTTCATGAGGGTCCCCAGCGCATCTCCAAGCAGCACAATGGTGTTGCGCTGCAGCCGGGTATGATTGTCAGTAACGAGCCAGGCTACTACCGTGAGGGTGAATTCGGAATTCGCTGTGAAAACCTGCAGGTGGTGTGTCCTTGTAAGACCCGTCAGGGGGAAACGCCGATGCTGGAATTTGAAACGCTGACGCTTGTGCCCTTCGATGTTCGAATGCTGGATACAAAATGTATGGATGACGAAGAAGTCGAGTGGCTCAACAGGTATCATCAGCGGGTAGCGGCGACCATCGGTCCTCTGCTACAGGGTTCTGATAAGGACTGGCTGGCGCAGGCAACGAGAATAGTTGGTGTTTGAATTGGCACCACATTTTTGTAGACTCCACAGATAGCAACGGTAAAGGACGTGTTACATGGCAGTTACGGGCGGTGTTCACTGGTCTTCGCGTTTTGCCTTTATCATGGCCTCTGTGGGCTTCGCTGTGGGGCTTGGCAATATCTGGCGGTTTCCCTATGTCACCGGTGAAAATGGTGGTGCGGCATTCGTCTTGGTCTACCTGGCATGCGCCTTTGGTATTGGTGCCCCCATACTGATTGCGGAAATGCTGATCGGTCGGCGGGGGCAGGGCAGTCCGCCAGCGGCCATGGCTGTGGTCGCCGATGAAAGTGGTCAGTCCAGACGTTGGCGGCTAGTTGGTACCATAGGCCTGGTTGCGGCATATACCATTGAGATCATCTACGCGGTGGTGGTGGGATGGGTGCTCTGGTACTTGTTTAAGGCCGTCACCACGGGCTTTGTAGGCTTCGATGGCGGTGTCGCTAACGCGGAATTTGCGGCAGTGCTGGACAGCAATCTCGGCATGCTTGTGTGGACGTTGGTGGGCCTGATTATTACCGGTTTGGTTGTCTTCGCTGGCGTGAAAGATGGCATTGAGCGGGCGGTTATTGTCATGATGCCGTTATTGTTTGTGCTATTACTTGGGTTGGCAATCTACAATTATTTCATGCCGATAGGTGAGTTTCAGGTGCACGGTTTTTCTGCGGCGGTGACCTGGCTGTTTACGCCGGACTTCAGCAAAATTGGTTTTGATACCGTATTGGCCGCCATCAGTCAGGCTTTCTTTTCTTTGGGCGTGGCCATGGCGGGCATGATGGTTTATGGCGCTTACCTGCCAAAATCTGTTTCCATTACACGGTCGGTATTGATTGTTGTGATGGTTGATACTGGCGTGGCCTTGCTCGCTGGACTGGTCATTTTCCCCGTTGTGTTTCATAACGGCCTGGATCCGGCGGTCGGACCTGGTCTGATCTTCCAGACCCTGCCAGTGGGGTTTGCGCAGATGCCTGGCGGTTATGGGTTTAGTGTGGTCTTTTTCTTGATGCTGTCGATGGCCGGTATTACGTCTATGGTAGGCCTAGTCGAGGCGCTGACTTCCTGGACGGAAGAGCGGTTTAATCTTTCTCGTCATCAGAGCACCATTATCGTCGTGGGTTCGATCGCCCTGTTCAGTGTGTACTCTATTGTGTCTTATAATATCTTGTCGCAGTGGACCGTGGCAGGTAG
>JAPKBI010000325.1 GCA_028823475.1 Halioglobus sp.
TAGCGCGGTCCAGCTGCTGGTATCTGCATGCTCATCATAACTGAGCGGCAAGCCATATTTTTTGCCGTTCTCGGTGGCAGCAGGATTGGTAAAGCCGTGCTTCACGTTTGGAAATGACGTTAACCGATACTCAACGCCTGCGTTTTGCATTTCTTGTACAAAATCAGCTACGACATCAGGCCCTACCATCGGGTCTGCGCCGCCCGTGGCGACCAATACTTTGGTATTAACGCCACCTGCCTGCGCAGGGCTATCGGTCTCCAGTAAGCCGTGAAAGCTGGCAACGCCGGCTAGTTCTGTGCCGGAGCGGGCTTGATTTAACACCACAGCCCCCCCAAAGCAGTAGCCAATCGCGTAAATACGGTTGGCGGTTACATTGCCGTGCTGGGCTAGCAGTTTTTTAGCCTCTTGAAACCGTGCATTCAGTTTCTCGGGTTCAGCAGAGGCCGCGTTCATCATGCGCTCTGCTTCTTCAGGGTCAGTTGCCGTTTTTCCATGGCCATACATGTCAACGGCAATGGCGGCATAACCCAAATCGGCTAATGCTTCGGCGCGCCCTTTGGCATAGTCGTTCAAACCCCACCACTCATGCACGACGATTACGCCAGCCTTTGGCTGGGCATTTTCAGGCATGCACAATATCGCACTGCCCAGTTGATTCGGTAGGGTTAGGGTTTCTGTATTGCTCATTGGACCGCTCCTGAAAACTAGTGGAACGAAAGTATAATGATTTTATAAGGTCATTAGCTATTTAAAAGTCAAGGAAACACACACATACAGGTGGGCGCGGTGCGATCCAGTCCACAAATGTTAGATGGTTCTATAATCACATGTTGTTCACATTGCGGCCGTGAACAGTCGCTCAAAATCGGCCACAGTGCAGACGCGTGGGTTAGTCTGGTGACAGATGTCGTTACTGGCAATGGCGGCCAATTGCGCAATCTGTTCAGGCTTAACGCCATGGGCGGCAAGTCCGCCCACGATACCTACGTCGATCTTGAGCTGGCGCAGCCAATCAATAAAGGCTTCACCACCGCCTGCAACGCCGCATACATGTGCCAGTTCGTCGAACTTCGCAGGAACCACTGGCTGATTCCAAGCCAACACAGTGTCTATCATCAAAGCGTTAGCCAAACCATGGTGCAGATCACAGACAGCGCCTAAAGCGTGCGCGCAAGCATGCACGGCACCAAGGTCCTTTTGGAACGCGACAGCGCCTAGCATGGAGGCCATCATCATATCGGAGCGCGCCTGCAAGTTATCCGGTTCTATTACGGCGGTTACTAATGCTCTTGCGGCGATACGCGCGCCCTCCAGTGCGACGCCGTCACACAAAGGGTGATAAGCCGGTGACAGGTAACTTTCAATATTGTGCGTGAGTGCGTCAATGCCGGTGGCCGCGGTGATATGAGGCGGCAACGATAAGGTGAGTTCTGGGTCAGCAAAAACACATTTAGCGAGAAGTTTGGGGTTAAACACTACTCGCTTTAGATGGCTGCCACTTTCGCTGATGACACTGGCGCGGCCAACTTCGGAGCCCGTGCCAGCAGTGGTGGGTAGCGCCACTAAGTAGGGTAGAGGATGCTCAATGGCGCGTGACTGCGGATGGTCCCACACGTACTCTATAATATCGCCCGCATGGGTTGCCGCGACGCCCACTAGTTTGGCAACATCAAGTGCTGCGCCGCCACCAAATCCTATAATACAATCAGCGCGGTGACTGATGAACGTCACGGCCCCTGCCATCACCTGGCGGGTGGTTGGATTACCGAAAACGCCTGAGAATACCCCGACATCAAGGCCTTTCAAATGCGTTTTGAATTCGTCGAGCACCGGCAGTGCAGCAAGTGCTTTGTCAGTGACAAGCAATGGCCGCTGATAGCCCGCCGCGCGCAGATGTGCTGCGACCAAGCGCCGTGCGCCCGGCCCAAATTGTATGTTGGTTGGAAAGCTAAAAGCGGTAACGCTCATGGTGATAGGCTCCGAGTCGTCCAGCGCACTGGCCGATGCATTAAATAATCTCAAAGTAACGTTTCAATTCCCAGTCGGTCACACTGTCTAGCCACTGACGCCATTCCCAATCGCGGCTGGCACTGAAGTGGTCGACGAAAACATCGCCCAGCCAATCTCGGGCGATCTCAGACTGCTGAAATAAGCGCGTAGCGTCTATCAAAGTACGCGGAACACCGGTTGTATTTTCTGCGCCCTGGTTTGTGCCGATAATGGGAGGCGACGTTAATTTCAGCCCTTTTTCAACGCCGTCGAGACCTGCAGCGATAACCGCTGCCATGGCCAGATAAGGATTGACGTCAGCGCCAGGGCAGCGCGTTTCTAAGCGTGTCGCTGTTGGCGAGGCGCTAATAACACGGAAACTGGCGGTGCGATTATCCACACCCCAAGTTGGCTTGACGGGCGCCCAATAGCCATCGACCAGTCGCTTGTAGCTATTGATGGTAGGCCACAGCAGTGGCGCAAAGTCCATCATAAAAGCCAGCTGTCCCGCAAGATAACTTTCAAACAGCGGGCTCATGTTGTGTGCGCCTTTGGCGCTGTAAAACAGATTGGTTTTACCATTGGACAGGCTTTGGTGAATATGTCCACTACAGCCGGGCAGCTGCTGATTTGGCTTAGCCATAAAGCTGGGCATGATGCCAAAACCGGCAGCGATTTCTTTGATGCCGGCCTTGAATAATACGGCCCGGTCAGCTTGTTCTAGCGCTGTGGAAAAGGCGATGGCAGCTTCGTAAACACCTGGCCCGGTTTCGGTATGCAGCCCCTCTAGTGGCACGCCGAAGGCCAGCATTTGATCCATGATAGCGTTGAAATAGTCCTGATGTTGACTGACTCGCAACAGCGAGTATCCAAACATACCTTGTGTGAGTGGTTCAGGGTCAACCCCTTTTTTGGCCGCCCAGCTCTGCGGCGTTTCGGCGAAGTTATACCACTCGAACTCCATGCCAGTCATTACCTGAAAGCCCATTTTTTCAGCGCGTTTGAGCACGCGTTGCAAAGTCTGGCGCGCGCATGCTGCATGGGGGGTGCCATCGGAGTTTACAAACTCACCCAATACCAAAGGTACATCACTGTCCCAGGGGACGCGGCGCAATGTATCAAGGTCTAGTCGCGCAAGCGCATCGGGATACCCGTGTTGCCAGCCGGTGAGGTCTGTATTGTCGTAAGGGTGATCCATCATGTCCCACCCCATTACCAC
>JAPKBI010000039.1 GCA_028823475.1 Halioglobus sp.
ACACGGCGGTCATTCTGCTGTTTTACGATTTTTTTTACTATCTGTCGCATCGATTTTGGTTTCATGGAAAAGGTGCCATGCGCAAGATACATGCTGTGCACCATCAGGCTCGCAACCCTACTTACCTGGACGCCCACTATGTACATCCTTTGGAGACTTTTATCGGGCTGTCACTGTTCATGGGATCGACAGTAATACTGGCGCTGCTTATGGGGCCATTTCAGATCACCACCATCATCTTAACCTATCTGATATTCACACAGCTTAACCAGATTAATCACGTCTATCTGAGTCTGCCGCACTTCCCGTTCAAAGCGATTAACTGGGTTGTGGCCAAGCACCACGTGCATCATGAGAATATGCATAAAGGCAACTATTCAACCATTACACCGCTTTACGATAAACTGTTTGGCACACTAGACTAAATTCATTGGAGACACGTTATGAATGACGAAGAACGCCGGGCCCTAGGTGAGGAAAAAATCAAGGATGTTTACGCCGGAGATGTTGTAGTTCCTCCAGAGGGCTACGCTTTTACCGACATTATGCTCAAGCAATTGTTCGCCGAACTGTGGACGCGAGAAACACTGTCTATGCGTGATAAGCGCATACTGCTGCTGGGTATTATCGCAGAGAAGGGCGAGCCCATGACATTCAAAATACAGATTAAGGCCTCGCTGAAGCGAGGGGAGATCAATCCGGAGGAAGCACGAGAGTTTCTCCTCTTCATCGCACAGTACGCTGGATATCCACGAGCAGCCTCAATGCTGGGACCGGTCGAACAGGCTATTGCAGAATTCGAAAAAGAGACTTCGGACGCCAGCTAAACAGGCCGTTCGGCACCGCAATTTACAGCTTTTTCTGACCCAATGGTTGCCATTCGCTGCGAGCGACTCCAAAATAGTAAATCCAGCATTTGCGTTAAGCGAATGCAGCTGTCCTAAAGAGGAAAAGCCGCCATGAAACCGCAAGATTTTAGAGACATAACCTATGCTAAGGATGATGCGGGCATTGTTACGCTGACATTAAATACGCCGGGGCGCAAAAATGCTCTCAGCGCCGTCACTTTTCTGGAGCTTTTCTACGCTGTGGATCACTTTCAGTGTGATGAGTCAGCGCACGCGATGATATTGACGGGCGCGAAGGATCCAAATGCCAACGATCCAAAAAAAGAAGCCTTTAGCAGCGGCGGATACTTCAACCCTGATGCCTTTGAAGGCTTGGCGCCCGGGGTATTAGCAGATATTGATATGTCAGATGTTGCCCAAAAACGTACGACTATGAAATTCTATGAGTGTGACAAACCCGTCATTGCTGCCATCAATGGGCTCGCAATCGGTGGCGCGTTTACGCTTTGCCTGGCAGCCGCGGACCAAATTTATATGTCGGAGCATGCATGGATACAGCTTCCTTTCGCTAAACTTGGGATTGCTGCCGAACTAGCTTCCACTTTTCTGTTGCCGCGTTTACTTGGATTCCAAAAGGCCAAGGAAATGCTTTTTTTTCCAGAACGTATTAGTGCAGAGAAAGCCGTAGAGCTCGGACTTGCCAACAAGGTCTTACCCCATGACGAGCTTCTAAACTACGCCAAGGAGAAAACGCTGCAACTTATACCCCCTTTAGGTCCTGCGATGTCCATTCGCGAGATGAAGCGATGTATGCACCAGCCTCATATCGATTCACTTAAAAAGGCCCTTGATATGGAGAACAACGCGCTGGCAAAGCTCATGCATACTGAAGATTTTGCCGAGGGAATGATGGCGCGTATTGAACGTAGATCGCCGGTATTTAAGGGCAGATAATTCAGCATCAGGCGCCCAGCTTACTAAGCCAAGGTGCGTCAGCGTCATTCAACCTATATCGGGATTGATCCCAGCGGCAATCAGCCCTTTTTTGGAAAGCTCAGCCGCCATTACCTCCAGGCCCTCAAACACTAGATCCGGGACGACTTCTCCGCCGCGATCGACTAACTCCATAAGCGACTGGCCCGCACCTCCGCAAAACAGTATCGCCATTGGCTCGCTGGCTGCCTGTTCCAACGCCAGCGTAATCGCGCCGGCTTGGGCCAGCGCAATGCCATGGCGCACTGCCTGCGCTGTTGAGGTGCCAGGAGAAAGGCCATAACCAACGTCTTCATCAAACCGAACGCGATCCGTATCCAACAACAGGGCGCGCTCCATCAAAGCCGCTCCAGGGATAATATAACCTCCCTCATGACGACCATCAGCACTAACAATATCGATCGTAAGGGCAGAGCCACTGTCGATAACACACACCCTGCTCTTTTTGCGCTCCCGACCTCCGAGCATTGCCAGCCAGCGATCAACCCCCATGCGTCCCGGTTCTTCATAACTGTTCATCAGGCTGCCCGTGCGCAATTCAGAACGTGCAAACCACGGCGCGATACCCCATTGGTTTTCCAGCAGGCGCGACAGCCGTAATTCTGACGCCGCAGTGGTCACACTCGAAATCCAGATATGATCCAGCGATTCACAGCAATTCAGTAATCGTTGCTGCGAGCTTTCATCATTAGGCCGATAATCTCCACGGCTTATGACTTTATTACCGTTGACCAAGCGCCATTTCGCACTGGTGTTGCCGATATCAAGCTGCAGACAGACGCCAGGACTGTTCACGAGACTGCCCTCAAAGACACTTCACCACCGTACACCGACTGCAAGCCAGTCGCGGTCTCCAACTGCAGCGCACCGCGCGCATCCACTCCACGCGCGATGCCAGCAAGAGGCACTTCGCCAGCATGTAGCACCACAGCAGCATCGGCTAACGCATCCAGAGACTGCCATTCCTCACGCCAATGGGCAAATCCGCGCTGCTCGAAATCAGCCATCAGCGGCAACAACTCATTTAACAGCGCTGCCAATATCCTGCTGCGGCTGGGAGTCTGACTTGAGGTCATTGTGTTGATATCTGTCCAAGCTTGGTCAATAGCACCCGCCGCCGCGTCAGGCATGGCCACATTAAGACCCACACCGATAACGACCCGACAGCTTCCGGCCGCGTCACCGCTCATCTCCAACAATATACCCCCGAGTTTGGCACCACCGTATAACACATCGTTAGGCCATTTGAGCTGCACAGCAGGCACATCACAAGCTCGCAGTGCGCGCGCAACGGCGACCCCTACGGCCAAGCTCAGCCCCTCTAAAGCCGCCGCCCCCTGAGTAAACTCCCACAGCAGGGACACATAGAGGTTACTCGCATACGGGCTGACCCACTGCCGACCTCGGCGGCCACGACCCGCGGACTGTTGCTCCGCAGTGCACACCAAGCCGATCAAGCCGTCCTGCTCGGCCAAACGCATCACATGGGCGTTGGTCGAGTCGACCGTGTCGAGAATCTCCAGACGGCCCATCAGTACAGCGGCACGCGGATCAAGTCCAGCTTTCACCCGAGCGGCATCGAGCAGGTCAATGCCGCCTTGGACGCGATAGCCTTTACCCTTCACAGATTCAATGGCGACCACCGAGTCAGTCACTAGGCGGTTAACCTGTTTCCACACAGCAGTGCGACTCACACCCATAGCATCGGCAAGATCCTGGCCCGAGTGAAACTCGCCGTCCGCAAGCAGCGGCAATAATGATCTTGACATAAATGACGGTACTCTTCGGTCACGGGAGGAGCGATGATAGCAAATAATTCCGATGTATCGAGTGGCATAACTCTAGCAACGCGCGGATTAGCCAGCCTACCGGCACAGGAGCCGACCCGATCTGAGCCGTCTCATCGTCCTAACCCCAGCTAACCTTCCGTTTACGTTAACGTAATTATTTGATACAGTGCTGTTTGTTACTCGTATTGCGCACGAAGGAGCAGATGCCAAACCAAACGTTCACAATCTCAGAACTGGCCAGCGAGTTCGGGGTCACCACCCGCACCATCCGTTTTTATGAGGAAAAAGGACTCGTGCACCCTTTCCGTGAGGGGCAGAAACGCGTCTATACCGCGGCTGACCGGGTTCGCATAAAGCTGATCCTGCGTGGGAAACGTATTGGCATGACGCTGCAGGAAAGCGTCGAAGTCATTGACCTGTACGACCCACAGCGCAATAACACACAACAACTACTCTCACTGATCAATACGATCTCAGAACGCCGGGCTAGACTCTTACAGCAAAAAGACGATATCGATGACATGCTGACAGGACTCAGCGAGGTACTGGGACTGTGCGAGAAGGCGCTGGGGAAACGCCAGAAAAAAATTTCAGCAACCCAAAAGAACTGACAGGACAATCACTATGAACTCCCCCTACCCTACCCTCAATTTTGGCCTTGGAGAAGACATCGACATGCTGCGCGATGCGGTCTACCAAATGTGCCAAAAAGAAATTGTTCCGCGCGCGGCGGACATAGACCGCAGTAATGAGTTCCCCATGGATCTATGGCGAACGTTGGGGGACATGGGCCTGCTGGGAATTACCATAGAGGATAGCTATGGCGGCAGCGGTATGGGCTACCTTGCCCACTCGGTAGTTATGGAGGAAATTAGCCGCGCCTCTGCTTCTGTCGGACTGTCCTATGGCGCCATGTCCAATCTGTGCCTTAACCAGTTAGGCAAGAACGGCAATGAGGAACAAAAACAGAAATACCTGCCAAAGCTGTGTTCGGGTCAACACATAGGCGCACTGGCCATGTCAGAAGCCAACGCCGGCTCCGACGTGGTGAGCATGACATTAAATGCTCGCAAACAGGGCGACAGCTACATACTCAACGGGACCAAAATGTGGATCACCAACGGCCCCGATGCCCATGTCTACATTATTTATGCCAAAACTGACCCTGAGGCCGGATCCAAAGGCATTACTGCGTTCATCGTCGAGCGCGATGCTCCGGGATTCTCCCGCTCGCCCAAACTCGACAAGCTCGGTATGCGCGGCTCCAACACTTGCGAGCTGGTCTTTCAGGATTGTGAGGTACCAGCCGAGAACAGACTACGCAACGAAGGGGACGGCGTAAGAATACTCATGTCGGGGCTAGACTATGAACGCACCGTACTGTCCGGAGGACCGGTAGGCATCATGCAAGCCTGCCTGGACGAGGTTCTGCCCTACCTGCACGACCGTAAACAATTTGGCCAAAGCATTGGAGAGTTCCAGCTGATGCAAGGCAAGCTGGCAGATATGTATGCCGATCTCAATGCCTGCCGCGCCTATTTGTACGCCGTAGCGAGCGCCTGCGACCGAGGTGAGGAAACACGCCAGGACTGCGCTGCAGTGATTCTTTATACCGCAGAGAAAGCCACCCAGATGGCACTGCAGGCAATACAGGCGCTGGGTGGTTTCGGTTATACCAATGACGCCAACGCTGGACGACTGCTGCGAGATGCCAAGTTGTACGAAATCGGTGCAGGCACATCGGAAATACGACGCATGCTCATCGGCCGCGAACTGTTTAACGCAACTGCTTAGGAGCACTCACATGGCACTGCTGGATTCACGCATCAATACTCGAGACGACAGCTTCAGCAAAAACTGGGAACACATGGAGGCTCAGGTTAATGACCTGCGTCGGCGGGTCGATATTATTCATCAGGGAGGTGGCGAAAAGGCTCAGGGACGTCACACCTCCCGCGGCAAGTTACTCCCGCGGGAGCGACTCAATGCCTTACTGGATCCCGGCTCTCCCTTTCTGGAACTGTCCCAGCTAGCTGCCTACAACGTCTATGCAGACGATGTGCCGGGCGCCGGAATCATTACCGGTATTGGTCGCGTATCCGGTCTGGAATGCATGATCTTCATAAACGACGCCACGGTTAAGGGCGGCGCTTACTATCCGCTGACGGTAAAAAAACAGGGTCGAGCGCAAACCATTGCCGAAGAGAATCACTTGCCCTGCCTCTACCTCGTGGATTCCGGCGGTGCCTTTTTGCCGTTACAGGACGAAGTGTTTCCGGATCGTGAGCACTTTGGGCACGCGTTCTACAATCAGGCACGTATGTCATCGAAGGGAATCCCACAGATAGCCGCGGTGCTCGGCTCCTGTACCGCCGGCGGGGCTTATTTGCCGGCCATGGCGGATGAATCTATTATCGTCAAAAATCAGGGAACCATTTTCTTAGGCGGACCTCCGTTAGTAAAAGCCGCTACCGGTGAAATCGTTTCGGCGGAAGAGCTAGGCGGAGCTGATGTGCACTGCCGCATCTCCGGTGTCACCGACCATTATGCGAATAATGATCATCACGCTCTGGAACTGTTACGTCGCTCAGTGAGTCGCTTGAACCGGGTCAAACCCATTTCCATAGACGTGCAACCAAGCGTCGAGCCGCTCTACCCTGTGAAAGACATTTATGGCGTGATTCCTGCGGACACCAAACAGCCTTACGATGTACGCGAGGTGATTGCCCGTATAGTCGATGGCTCAGATTTTGACGAATTTAAAGCGCTGTTCGGTGAGACGCTGGTCTGTGGCTTCGCCCGTATTCACGGTTACCCGGTGGGTATTGTCGCCAACAACGGCATACTGTTCAGCGAGTCGGCGGTCAAAGGCGCTCACTTCGTCACGTTGTGCGCGCAGCGGAAAATACCACTGGTATTCCTGCAGAACATCACTGGCTTCATGGTGGGCAAGCAATATGAGGCAGGAGGTATCGCTCGTCACGGTGCAAAAATGGTGCACGCCGTAGCCTGTGCCAGAGTACCCAAGTTCACGGTGATGATAGGGGGATCATTCGGCGCGGGTAACTACGCCATGTGTGGACGTGCCTATGAGCCGCGCTTTCTGTTCATGTGGCCTAACGCTCGCATCTCAGTCATGGGTGGCGAGCAGGCGGCGGGCGTACTCGCTACGATAAAACAGGACCAGATGGCGCGCGATGACAAGCTCATGAGCCCCGAAGAGGAAGCTGCATTCAAACAGCCTATCATCGACTTATATGAAGAGCAGGGTCACCCCTACTACGCGTCAGCACGATTATGGGATGACGGGGTGATAGATCCGGCAGATACCCGCAAGGTCCTGGGTCTGTGTATTTCAGCGTCATTGAACGCGCCAATTGAGGAGACGTCTTTCGGCGTGTTCAGGATGTGATGCGCTTGATCGTTCGTTTTACTCATTTCTGCGCTCTCTACCGAATAAGGTGCGAGGTTAGAACATAATGTTTAAAAAAATTCTCATTGCCAACCGCGGTGAAATTGCCTGCCGCATTATCAAGACGGCACGGCGTATGGGCGTGGCAACCGTAGCAGTATATTCAGATGCAGATCGTGATGCGCTGCATGTAAAACTGGCGGACGAGGCGATCCATATTGGCGCAGCCCCCGCGCGAGAGTCCTACCTATTGGGAGAGAAGATACTGGCAGCCGCGCAAATCACGCATGCGGAGGCCATACATCCAGGCTATGGATTTTTGTCAGAAAATGCTGATTTTGCAGCGGCCTGTGCGGATCACGGTGTGGCATTTATTGGTCCCGATGTTGCCGCGATTGCATCTATGGGCAGCAAATCTGCGGCCAAACGTATTATGGAGCAGGCGGGTGTGCCACTGGTGCCCGGCTATCATGAGAATGATCAGGACCCAGCGCGGCTGAAGTCTGCGGCTCAATCAATGGGATACCCAGTGCTGCTCAAAGCCACCGCTGGCGGCGGCGGCAAGGGCATGCGCCAAGTCTCGTCGGCAGACGGATTTGACGAGGCGCTGGCCGCTGCCAAACGAGAATCTCTGGCCAGCTTCAGTGATGACACAATGCTAGTGGAAAAATATCTCATCAAACCGCGGCACGTGGAATTCCAAATATTTTTCGATCATATGGGACACGGTATTTACCTAGCGGAACGGGATTGTTCCGTGCAGCGACGTCACCAGAAAATTATTGAAGAAGCCCCCGCTCCGGGCATGACTGACACACTGCGAAAGGCGATGGGTGAAACCGCAATCACGGCGGCGCGCGCCATCGACTACCGTGGAGCAGGTACCGTAGAGTTTCTGCTACAACAGGACGGCAGCTTTTATTTTATGGAGATGAACACCCGCCTACAGGTTGAGCATCCGATCACGGAGATGATTACGGGGCTGGACTTAGTGGAGTGGCAGTTACGGGTCGCATGTGGCGAACCCCTGCCACTGACACAGGAGGCAGTGCAGATTCGCGGACATGCGTTTGAGGCGAGAGTCTATGCGGAAGACCCGGACAACGACTTCTTGCCGGTCACCGGTGCATTGGATTTTTTGCGCCCACCTAATGAATCCCGTTATGTGCGGGTGGACACCGGAGTGTGCCAAGGTGATCACATCAGCGTGTACTACGACCCGATGATCGCTAAGTTAATTGTTTGGGACGAATCCCGTGATCGCGCGCTGCAGAGACTGAGCACCGCCCTCTCGCAATACCGTATTAGCGGCACGGTCACCAATCTCGACTTCCTCTACAACTTAGCCACCTGCCAGCCCTTTGAGGATGCACAGTTGGATACAGGCTTTATCGATGAACATGCGAAGTTACTTTTCCATAAACACCGCGGGAACCTCAAGAGCGAATTGCCGATAGCCGCATTAGCACTGCTACTGCATAAACAGCGACAAGCCGAACTGACGGCCTCTTGCATTGACCCCTACTCTCCGTGGCAAGACACCAACGCATGGCGTCTAAACGGACCGCACAGCCACCACATCACTGTGCACTGCCAGCAACAGGATTACGCGGTCGAGTTAGAACAACGGGGGACACAGTATCGAGTGCGCGCAGTAGGTCATGAAACGCTGCTGGCGGGCACATTGGAGGACGATACACTGCATCTTGAAATCGACGGGCACCGACGCCGCGCTACCCTGGCACACATGCACGACAGTTTTACCCTTTATTTGCCAGAGGGCGCCTGCCATTTTCACGAGGTCTTTGCTGACACAGGTGAAGCAGAGGACACCGGCGGTGATGGCGGGCTACGAGCGCCAATGAACGGCACGATCGTCACGCTGCTGGCGCGAGTGGGCGATCAGATGGAAACCGGCGCGCCACTGTTAGTCATGGAAGCGATGAAAATGGAACACACTATTCGCGCTCCCTGTCCTGGCACAGTACAAGCGTTCTATTATGAGAGCGGCGATTTAGTCGATGGCGGTGCAGCGCTGGTCGATTTTATCGTCAGTGAGGAGTAGTCATCAATGAGCCTTCCTAAAACAGTTCGTCTGGTAGAAGTCGGCCCCCGAGATGGCCTACAGGGTGAATCCCAAACCATCCCCCTTGCCGCCAAGCTGCAACTAATAGACGACCTGACTCATGCCGGTCACTCCTACATTGAGGCAGGCAGTTTTGTGAACCCGAAGTGGGTGCCGCAAATGGCTGAAAGTGAACAGGTCTTTAACCGCATTGAACGCCGCCCCGGCGTTCGCTACTGCGCCCTCACACCCAACCTTCAGGGGTTTGAGCGCGCTTTGGCCGTTGGCGCTGACGAAGTCGCCATTTTTGCCGTCGCCTCAGAGACCTTCTCCCATAAAAATATCAACTGCAGCATCGAAGAGAGCCTAGTACGTTTTCGCGAGGTGATGGAAGCCGCACAACAGCACAATATACCGGTGCGCGGTTACGTGTCCTGTGTGCTCGGCTGCCCCTACGAGGGGGAGGTGTCCTCGCAAAACGTGGCGGAGGTTACTGCCAAATTGTTTGATATGGGGTGTTATGAGGTCTCATTAGGCGACACCATTGGCGTCGGCAACGCAGGGAGCATGGAACGTCTTCTGCGTGTCTTGCTCGCACGCTTTAACCCTGATCAACTGGCCGTGCACTGCCACGATACATACGGCCAGGCCCTGAGTAATATCCTGATTGCACTCCAACATGGCATTCACACCATTGACGCATCCGTCGCCGGACTGGGTGGCTGTCCCTACGCTCCTGGCGCCTCGGGTAATGTCGCCACCGAGGATGTGATCTATATGCTCCACGGCATGGGTATCGCAACCGGCATTGATCTGGAATTATTGATTGCGGCAGGGAGCCGAATTTCGGCGACTCTTGGCCGAACGAACGCATCCGCCGTGGCGCGGGCGCGCCTCGCAAAGCGATAAACGCAGTGCCGTATGACCATTCATCGCAGTGCGTTTCTGCGCAGGTCATCCGCCGCCCTGATACGCCTATTGGAAATCAGTCACAATGGCGTATCCTCCACTCCCCCTCTAAGGACACACCCTAAACATGGCGCTCAAACCGACCATCTATAAAGCCCAGATCGAACTCGCCGACAGCGATCGCAATTGCTATGAATCACTCTCCCTGACCCTGGCCAAACATCCGTCAGAAACACTGGAGCGAATGATGGTGAGGCTACTGGCTTACTGCCTGAACTGTGCACGCGGCTTGGAGTTCACCAAAGGCATCTCCACAGCCGATGAACCAGACTTATGGGTACACAGCGACAGCGGAGAAATCGAGACCTGGATAGAAGTGGGGCATCCGGAGGAAGCTCGCCTGCGCAAAGCCTGCGGTCGGGCTCGTCAGGTGAGCGTTTACGCGTTTGCCAAAAGCACACCGACCTGGTGGAAATTGAACAGTGAGGCCATCAGTGCACTACCGCATTTACACGTACGGCTACTTGACTGGACCGAGGTTCAATCGGCAGCCGATCTTCTCAATCGCACAGTGCAACTGAATGTCAGTATCGTGGGTGGAATCTTATATCTCGACAACGGCAGTAATTCCACCAGCGTAGAACCTATACTGCTGTGCCAAACCGATTAACGGCCTTAAGAGGCAGCCTCCGAATTATGCACTGGCTGCGGACGCAACAAAAACAGCAGGAACAGCGCGTTCAGACCCGCATAAATTAAAATCGGGGCTAGCGCGCTGACGCTCACCCCTCTGCTCCAAAATAACAGCACCAGTAAGCCCAGAGCGCCCAGTCGCAGTAGCTCCCACGGATGCAAGTCATTAGCCGCCCCGCCCTCAAGCCATAGCGCTGTGGTGATGGCTGTCGCCAGTAGTACTGACCAGCCAGCTACGCCGTGCCAGTATGCAAGTTCTGCGCTTTGCATTGCGCCCAGCAACAACCCGACCGACACTAATTGAAAGAGACAATACATCGACACTAGCCGACTGACTTTCGGATCGTAACGTTTAAAATCGCTAAGGTCGGTCTTTTGACGCGGATACTGAAGCGCAACGTCCGCTGGTCTCCAGCCGGTGCAAGCTACCCAGACCCTCAATTTGTCACGCCACCGAATAGTACGCCAACTGTCTCTAGCCATATCAGTATAAACATGCGTTAGCGCCTTTACCGGACTCCAACTCTTAAGGGCACCTCGAATACCAAACACCACAGGATCGTCTTTTCGCTCTTCCTGAAACGTTCCAAACAGGCGATCCCAAATTATAAACAAGCCGCCGTAGTTGCGATCCATGTAAAGGTCATTTTGGGCGTGGTGCACCCGATGATTGGAGGGCGTAACAAAAATCCATTCATACCAACCCAGTTTAGGGATATGTTCAGTGTGCACCCAGAACTGGTAAATCAGGTTGATGGAACCCACGGTGACCACCACTTCTGCAGGAATGCCCAGCATATACATCGGAACAAAGAACACCCAACCGAATAAAAAGCCAGTGCTGGTCTGCCGCAGGGCAGTCGTCAGATTGTAGTCCTCACTTTGGTGATGTGCGACATGAGCCGCCCACAAAATCGTCCGTTCGTGGCCCATGCGATGCAGCCAGTAATAACAGAAATCATAAAATATCATGGCCACAACCCACGTGGCCCAATGGCTTGGGTCCATTAGCGGCGTAGAGAAATGTTCGGTGATCAAGTAATAGATAACGCCACCGACTCCCAAGGTAACAAAACGCATCGCCTGACTTAAAATCCCTAGCAACAGACTACTGACGCTGTCATTCAGACGATAGGTGTTGCGCTGTTTAACCCAGCCATAGATTAACTCCAGCACAATGGCGAGCATAAAAAATGGGATTGCGTAAATAACAAGATTCATAAAACGGGGCCTATAATCACTGCGTCTGTGCCAGAAAGGCTTTAGACTTGATGGCGGAGGCAGTCAACGCCTTGATCAAGGCTTCAATATTATTGTCTGTGTCACTTAACTCAGTCTTTCGTGACGCTATCGAAGGTTCATCCAATGCGTATTTGAAATAGATTAAAAATTTTCTGAGCTCAGCCAACACTGGGTCGATCATGGCTTCAGACTGCTGCAGGGACTGAGTCAAATCCTCGTAGCGCTGCCAACTTGCTGCAAATCGGGTCTCGTTGTCGGCCTTCAGGCGAACATCTGTGAGGTAGCCAATTTCGTCCCGCCACTCCTCAAATAGTGTAATAGCCGTCTGATTCATTCCAGCAATAGCATTACTCACGGACACAGCGGCTTCAACCGAGTGGCGATAATTATTGGATGTAGCAACAAAGATGGGCTGCAGGTCGTCGCCGGCAGCGCTGCCCAACGCTAACAATGTTTCCTGGTCGACGTGCAACTGCTCGACCAACGCTTGGTGAGCTTCAAGTGACACCTCCACACGCTGCAGCAATGGATCCAACCTGTGAATGTCCGACTGTTGCGAGGACGCATAGGTGGAAGACTGGGATACCGCCATAAACAACGATAACGCCGGCAATAATAATCTGAGCATCAGCCTCTCCCATCACGCGCCGCACTCAGCGCATTATTTAAATGCCCGCCATTATAATAGGCTGGAGGGTATAACGCAGCCTCTCAAGCACGGTTATATCGGGCCGATTGTGACTAGTGTCTCTAGCGCGTTACACCTATGATTGCGGTGATGAGCAATAGTTCCAACACGATGACGATCGACATCTCGCTCGAAAACCAGCTCATCAAGACCTCGGCTGAGCCGCCAAGGCACCGCGACCCCACCCGGCCGCTTGATGCTAGAGACACTTGACGCTATGAATTATCAACACCTGAACACACCGATCGGTACTTTGCGACTGGCTTCGAACGGCACGTACCTACTTAAGATTGAATTCGAAGGGCATTACAACAACGATGTTGTTGAAACATCTGATGCCGTATTGGTCAATTGTGCGCATCAACTGACCGATTACTTTGCCGGAA
>JAPKBI010000326.1 GCA_028823475.1 Halioglobus sp.
CTACACTGCGCTACCCCCAGAGCGTGGGTGGAGGAGGCGGCTAAACCCGAACGGCTACAGGACTTACTGACAGACCATGCCAACTGTGAGCGCAAGGCAGCGGACTCAGCACTAGCGACTATGAAGCGGTACGCGCACGGCATACCGGGCATTGCAATTCGTCGCACAAAGGAGTCTAACGGCGAAAAAATGGCAGCCTCTAGTGCTTTAAATCTTGTGTATCCTTCTGTGGAGCATCACTCGCTTTTGAATAAACTCTCAAGATTGGCGCGTGAAGAGCTACGTCACTTTGAGCAGGTAATTGCTATTATGAAGGCGAGGGCGGTGAGCTATCCACCGCTGTCAGCCTCGCGCTATGCGGGAACGTTGCGCAAGCAAGCGCGATCTGATGAGCCCAGCCGCCTAGTAGATACTTTACTGATAGGTGCAATTATCGAGGCTCGCTCCTGTGAGCGCTTTGCGGCACTGGCGCCTAAGCTGGATGCCGAACTTGGCGATTTTTATCGCTCCCTGTTGAAGTCTGAATCGCGGCACTTTCTCGACTACCTTAGGCTGGCACAGGGAGTTGGCTCTAAGGCCGAGGTAGACGAGCGTCTGCCTGTTCTGCTGGAGTGCGAAAAAGAGTTGATTGAACAGCCTGATGTTGAGTTCCGCTTTCATAGCGGAGTCCCAAAGTGCGGGCTTATGGGGGCGCCCGCGAGGCGTGAATTAAATCTCTAAACTATATTATGTATATAGCTTAATATCTTGATTAATAACGTTTAAATGTAAAAAAAAGCCTCTAACATGCAGAGAGAACAGCCTTTAGCTATACGAGAGCTTGGTGCGACCACCCAACTGTATTGTTCAGGTGGTCAGCCCGTTAGAGTGGCCCTAGGGCCCGCCCTACTAGTCATCTGAGATGCAATCTATGCGTCGACGATCTGCACTGACTCAATAATAATGGGGTCAACAGGAACATCCTGATGGCCATTGCTGCTGCCGGTAGCGACAGCACGGATTTTGTCTAGCACCTCGGCCCCTTCAATGACCTTGCCGAACACAGTGTAGCCCCAACCTTGCATGCTCTTGCCACTGTGGTTGAGAAAGTCGTTATCCTTCACATTGATGAAGAACTGAGCCGTTGCTGAATGTGGATCTGTAGTTCTGGCCATGGCTACCGTACCGAAATCGTTTTTCAAGCCGTTGTCGGCCTCGTTATCAACCGGGTCACCACAGGCTTGTTGCTGCATATCGGTGTCGAACCCTCCGCCTTGGATCATAAAATTGTCAATCACACGGTGAAAAATGGTGCCGTCATAGTATCCGTCCCCCGCATAGCTGAGAAAATTGGCAACGGTTTTCGGTGCTTTTTCAGCGTCTAGTGCGAGTTTAATGTCGCCGAACGTCGTGTGAATGATGACCATGCTTAATTCCTTAGGGCTAACTCATTTGAGGCTGCGATTGTACGGACTTTTGGCGCGCAAGAAAACATTTAGGGCGGTAAAGATATCCAGAATAGCCTGATGCCCGATAAACAGCTTTGATTTGGCTACAAGCTCCGCGCCTGACTCGTTATACTGGGAGTCTTTTTTGAAGGCTTAGCGCGTAATATTATGGAAGACACACCAGCCAGTAATTTCCTGCAGTCCGTTATCAGTGACGATATTGCCAGTGGTCGGGTCAAAGAGGTTGTGACGCGGTTTCCGCCGGAGCCCAACGGTTATTTACATATTGGTCACGCCAAGGCGATTAGTGTGAACTTTGGCTTGGCTGAGACCAACCACGGGCGCTGTAATTTGCGCTTTGATGATACTAACCCGGAGAAGGAAAGCCAGGAATACATAGAGGCTATTCAGGCGGACGTGCGTTGGCTCGGCTATTCATGGGATGCAGAGGTACGGTATGCGTCCTCCTATTTTCAGCAGTTCTATGATTGGGCTATTCATTTGGTGACCGAGGGCAATGCGTATGTCTGTGATCTTGCTCCGGATGAGGCGAGGGAATATCGCGGCACGCTAACCGAACCTGGGCATAATAGTCCGTCCAGGGGGCGCAGTGTCTCGGAGAATCTCGACCTGCTCGAGCGCATGAAAGCGGGGGAGTTTGATGACGGTGCCAGGGTGCTGCGAGCGAAGATCGATATGAGCTCACCCAACATGAATATGCGCGATCCAATTCTGTATCGCATTCGCAAGGTGCCCCACCATCAGACAGGTAATGATTGGGTCATTTACCCGACGTATGACTTCGCTCACGGTCAGGAAGATGCTATCGAAGGCATAACCCACTCCATCTGCACGCTGGAATTTGAGGATCATCGTCCACTGTACAATTGGTTGATTGAACGCCTCCCTGTTCCAAGTCGGCCTAAACAGTATGAATTCGGCAGGCTGAATCCTAGTTACACCGTGACTAGCAAGCGCAAACTCAAAAAATTGGTGGAGGAGGGCGTGGTAACAGGCTGGGACGACCCCCGTATGCCTACGGTGTCTGGTATGCGCAGGCGCGGTTATACGCCAGCCGCCATCCGTAAATTCTGTGACATGATTGGCACCACCCGCAGTGATGGTGTGGTGGATGTCGCCATGCTGGAATTTGCCATCCGTGAGGATCTTAACGACAACGCGGTGCGTGGCATGTGTGTGCTCAGGCCTCTGAAAGTGGTGCTCACTGACTATCCAAGTGACAAGGTTGAGGATTTGCGAGCGCCTGGACATCCAAGCCGGGATGACCTCGGCGAGAGAGTGTTACCTTTCACGCGTGAGTTGTATATCGAAGCGGACGATTTTAGAGAGGAGGCCAATAAGAAGTTCAAGCGTCTGGTGTTGGGTAAGCGTGTTCGCCTCCGCAATGCCTATGTGATTGAGGCGGACAAGGTGGTCAAGGATGCACTGGGCAATGTGTGTGAAGTTCACGCCCATACGATTGCAGATACACTCGGAGAAAATCCTACAGATGGCATTAAGCCTAAGGGTGTTATTCACTGGGTGTCGGCCTCACACGGGAAGAATGCAAAAGTGCGTCTGTATGAGCGCTTGTTTAATCACGAGGCACCTGACAAAGGGGATAATGCGTTCATGGACCACATCAATCCTGATTCACTGGAAGTGATTGAGAGTGCCTGGATTGAACCTTCCCTGACCGCAGCCATACCCGAACAGGGTTTTCAGTTTGAGCGGGAGGGCTACTTCGTGGCAGA
>JAPKBI010000327.1 GCA_028823475.1 Halioglobus sp.
AAATTCGAGGGAAAAGCAATCAATTACAAAAAGGATGGCACGCCTTTTATTATGTATTGGAGAGTGCTGCCGATTAAAGTCGGGGGAACGATCGAAGCTTGGATTGCTATCCAAAGGGAAGGATCTATCATTTAATCTTCGGTCCTTTAGACTGCGAAGAACCTATCCACTATGATAAAACACTGGACGCGAAAAGAGCGTCAGGTTTTGCAAAAGACGAGAATACTAGACTTTTGCGAAGCGACTGACGTCTCGCCATACACGGATAAAGCGCATCAATTTGTATTTATTGATAGCTTAAGTTGGGTCAATTTAGTGCCTATCACTGAGCACAATGAAATTGTGATGATTCGTCAGTATCGCCACGGCAGTCAGTGTGTCACGCTCGAGATACCCGGGGGCATGGTGGATGCTGGAGAGGAACCATTCAAAGCTGCGGCTCGCGAATGTCACGAGGAGACAGGGTATGTGGTGAAAAAACCGTTCAGCCTGGGTGAGTTGAATCCCAATCCCGCTCTTTTTAATAATAGTTTGCATACCTTTTACGGCTATATCTGTGACTACAAGCCGATCGTAAACAAAAGCGAAACAGAAAAGACTGAGGTAGAGCTTGTCCCGATCGATCGCCTCAGACCGCTTATGTTGGATGCTACCATTGATCATGCGCTGGTCTGCGCAACGCTCTGGCGGTTTCTGGATAGATGGCAACACGAAAAATTGTCGCTCCAGTAATAGCGTCTGAGTTTAAAGTCCAAAATCCCATCCTGCAATGCCGCGTGGTTAGCTGCACTAGGTGGTCTGCCTTACAGCCAATACCTGCATACAGGTTGCGCTAACGGCGGTGGAGCGCTTTAAACAAATAGACAGTACGACTTCCGCGGTGGCGACCACAACGTTGTGTTTCCATAACATCGGTGCAGGAGCATTCCCCGACGTGTTCTCATCATTTCGTGTACGCTTTTCTTTGGTTGGTCCTGACGGTTGAAAAAAGCGCCCTGAGACGCGTGCGTCACTGGGGGTCGAAAGTGATCGGCATGGCCTTGATGGTATTGATAAAAAACGAACGCATGTACGTGGTCTCGCCGGAAAACGTTGCATTGCGTAGGCGCGGAATCATTTCCTCAAACATGATGTTCATTTCAAGCCGCGCCAGACTCATGCCAAGGCAAAAATGTTCGCCTACGCCGAAGGAGCGTATTTCGCCCCGTAAATTGGGCACACGTTTGTGTCGGTGAATATCAAATACCATGGCATCGTCACCGAATGCCTCCTCATCATGATTCACTGCGTGATAATGCAGGATAATCTTGTCGCCCTTTTTGATATTATGACCGCTCCATTCGATGTCTTCAGTGGCGGTGCGACGCATCGCAATAAACGCCGTGTTGTAGCGTAGCATTTCTTCTACCGCGTGCGAGATATCCTCGGGGTGTTCAACAAGGTGCTGTAACTGGTCAGGATTTTCCATCAGCAGACGCATACCGTGTGCTATTGCGGTGCGTGTACTCTCGTTGCCGCCGACCATGATGAGGATAAACATCCAAGCGAACAGTTCTTCACTCATCTTTTGACCGTCCACTTCTCCGTTGAGCAATGCTTGCACTACGGTGCTGGTCGGATTACTGCGCTGTTCCGCCGCCAGCGTCATCGCATAGGTAATGACTTCAAAGCTAACGGCTTGAGCGTCTTCTAAGGATGTAGCGACATCTGGATCGTCTGCGAAAGCCATGGTGTTGGTCCAGCTAAAAAATTGCTTGCGGTCTTTCTGTGGCACGCCAAGAATTTCGAGTATGGCCATTAACGGTAACTCGGCCGCCACCTCTTCGACAAACTCACATTCGCCACGTGCGGCCACACGGTCAATGATGGCTTTGGCGTGTTGGCGCAACCAAGGTTCCATGGCTCCCACCGCTTTAGGTGTGAATGCGTCGCGCACGACTTTGCGGTATTTCATGTGCTTCGGTGGGTCCATCGCAATAATGAAGTTGTCGAGCATGATTTGATTAATGTCCTCCTGACCAGGAGGCACTTCGGTGGGAAAAGGCCCCTGCTCATAAGACGAGAATAGTTGCGGGTTCTGGGACACATAGTCGAGTGCATCACGCTTTACGACGGCCCAATAGGGTACACCGTTTTCGGGATCATCCATTTTTACCATGGAGCCTGCGGCACGAATTTTCGCCAGCTCGGCATAAGGCATGCCGTTGACGTAGGTATCCAGTCCCAGAAGATTGATGTAAGGGCATTGGCTCATGACGAACTCCTGTGCGGTAGCGTTATTTCGCCCAGCTTAGCAGGCTTGAGGGCGCTAACAAACTCTATAGGCTCTGTGGAAAAACAATAGCGGTAGCTGATACTTATGGTAACGACCTTTTCGCAATAAGAGCTGCTGTTTTATAGCTCAGAACAACCTCATTATTCTGATTAAACACATTAACTTTGCTGACTAGTATTCCGTAGTCAGGCCGACTTTTTGACGGCCTCTTGCTCTCATTGTATGTTTGCACCCTCAATTGATCTCCAGGTTTAACAGGGTGAGCTAAGCGCATCTCATCAATACCCAGTCCGCCAATAGAGGCAACTGTTTCTGTAGAAATGGTATTCCATAGCTTCAAGCTCATCGCGTAAGTATGAGCACCTGAGGCTATAAGCCCAAACGGGTAGTCTTTGGCGGCGTCTTCATCGATATGGAAGGGTTGAGGGTCATACTCTTTTGCAAAGCTAATAATGTTCTCTTTCGTTAACGTAGTGGAAGCTGATTCTTGGCGTACGTTTAGCTGAATATCTTCAAAATAGATCATTCTTGAAATCCCGTTAGGTGAGACGAAGAAAATGTACACGCAACACTCTGCAGGCAGAGTGAATGTTGTCAGTGCGCTGACTTTTTTTCGCTGAAATTCAGTTTCAATCGAGTCAACTTCAGTTCAGCGATACGCCAGTTGCCGTCGCTGTCGACTCGATATTTCTCGTGGTAATGCCCCCAACCCTCCAGCGAAAACCGTGGATGGTCAACGATATCGTACATCGCCCAAATACCTTCTGCCGTACCACCACTCAGCAACGTTATCTCTGGGGTATGTCCGTGGTGCACGGTTGTAGCTTCTCCAATTGCGCCGATTAACATCTCCATATAGGCATCGCGACCGTGAGAGATCTCTCCCGGCCCTTC
>JAPKBI010000040.1 GCA_028823475.1 Halioglobus sp.
TTTGATGTGCAGATTATGGACAGCCGCGATTACCCCTTTTTCGCGGCGAGGGAGGGTCAAGAGTATCTTCGTGACGGCGTCAAGCGCACATGGCTGAATGACGATTTGCAGTCTTTCACGCCAACACGGTTTATGCCGCCAAAGCTGATGGATTACGAGGGCCGCGCTGTGGTTATCGATCCCGACATCTTCGCCACTGCCGATATCTGGGCGCTACTGAGTCGGAACATGGAGGACAATGCCATCATGTGCCGCATGCGATCCGGCCCCAAGGGTCTAATCGATAAATGTATGGCCAGCAGCGTTATGCTGCTTGATTGCGCCAAACTCCCCCATTGGGATGCTCACAAAAGCTTTGAAGCCATGTTCGATTTCACCCAAGACTACCAACCTTGGATATGTCTGAAGGAAGAGGATCAAAGCACAATCGGTTTTTTCGAAACCCAGTGGAACGATTTCGACAAGTTCTCGCTGGACACCAAATTACTACACACCACACGGCGTAAGACTCAACCATGGAAGACTGGCCTGCCTACCGACTGGCGCCCCGCGGAGCGCTTTCGCCTGTTCCCCCCGGCAGCTTGGATCATGCGCGCGCGCCGCAAACTGTTTGGCGAGTACGCTTTTTTGGGCAACTATAAGCAACACCCCGATCGCAACCAGGAAGCGTTCTTCTTTGGCCTGCTTAAGGAGTGCATACAAGAGGGCAAGATTAGCGAGGACTTCTTGCGCGCTGAAATGGCACAGAACCATGTGCGCCATGACGCGTTTGAAATCCTAGCCAATACACCGGATTTGCCCTCGGCACCGCTGCATCCGCTCAGCGCGTTGTCACAAGCTGCCTGACCGCCTGCGCTGCCAGTTTAAGTTCATTGTGTGCAACTGATCCGGACCCCTGCGAAGAAGGCGACGCGATAGTCGCCCTCAAGCTATCTGCCGCAGCGTGGATCATACTGGAGTCCAACCATCGTGCCCCACTATCGCGCACCAAAGTATTCTGAATGTTACCGATATCGCGCCGCATACGGGCGGGCCCGAAGCGCATTGCGAGATGATGACTGAGTGGTTTGTAGCGATAGCTGTGCGGTAGCGTCCACCAAGGCGCCGCGCCGTCGCCTACATCAAATATGTAAAGCGGTCGGCCCGTATCCACTACTTCGCCCAGCATGGACATGGACTCACCAGTGACCACAAATGCGTCTGCCAGCGCCAATAATCCCTGATAAGGGTTATCACCCCCACCACCCCAGCGGTAGCAAAGGTTCGGTACATTCAATTGCGACTGCAACGCATCTCCCACTGCACGAGGCGTGCGCGCACTGTCGGTCAACAACACAGAGCCGCCTGCGGCAGCGGCAAGATCCGCAGACAGTGAGCCCAGCCGCCGACCCTTCTCACCGGTCATCACAAAGCGGCCACTGTCACCCCCTACAAGCACGGCCAACCAGGGGCGTGGAAGGTTTGCCAACTGCGGGCGCAACTGATTTTCGGCACTTCTGAGACCTTCCAGCGACATACGGTGCAATGGCAGAGTGTTATGCAGGATGTTGTCCTGCTGTGGCAAAAAGTACTGTGGGGTCGTCACGATCAGATCCCAACTAGACAGGGGCGCCCAAGGACGACCAATATGGACCAGACGAGTGAGTCCGCCAGATTGCTGCCTTATCCACTGTGCTACAGGCTCATTGCGACGTCCGGCGCTGATCACAATATCCGGCCAGGGGGCCTGCAAATCGCTGGATTGGCGGCGGTCGATCCCCGCAAGCGTCGCCCCAGAGCCGAGATGACTCAGCAGTTCCCAGGGTCTGGCGGTTATAGACTTCTCTACGCTGTCCAAGTCCACTTCCGCAGCCAGAGCGCGCACCTGCGTATTATCGCCGGCTTTCTTCCCCAGCAGACACCAGACTGTTAATTGACCCTCGCCCACGCAGTTTCCTTGTTACATCGATTGTCGGTAGCGGCCACTCCAGAGCGTCGCTCCAAAAATTGCCAAAGCCAGACGTTTGTAGAAGGTCGCAGTAGCGTTAAACTATCCCACACATTATGCGCGAGAAGAAACAGTTTGAAGCCAACCGTTTTTATTCACACAAACCACAAGCAGATGCTAGGCGCGCTGGTAAGTCGTTATTCGCTGCGCAAGCGTTCTGCTCACACGGGTAAATTCGATGTGAAATTCATCGAGTTAAAGAGCTACCCCTGCATGCTGGAACGTGAAGGACAGCTCTACCGCCGCGACGGCGAATTGCGCCCGTGGCTGAATGACGATCTACAATCCTTTACGCCGCTGCGCTTCGCCCCACCCCAACTGATGAACTACGAAGGCCGCGCAGTGATCATGGATCCAGATATTTTCGCCGTGGGGGATATTTGGGAGTTACTGAGCCGTGACATGGCAGGCGCGTCGATCATGTGTCGTCCAAAATCTGGACGAAAGGGTCGCAAGGGTGCTTACGCCTCCAGCGTAATGCTGCTCGATTGCGCCAAACTCCAGCATTGGCAGTTTGAAAGCAACTTTGCGGATATGTTCGAGCCCGCAAAACGGGATTACATGGAATGGATATCGCTTAAACTGGAAAACCCCGCAACAGTTAACCCACTCGAAAATCAATGGAACGATTTCGATCATCTGACTGAAGACACTAAACTGCTGCACAATACCAAACGCAAAACACAACCCTGGAAAACAGGTCTCAAGGTCGACTATCGCCCCGCAGACACGTTCCAGCTATTTCCCCCCAGACACTGGTTGCGGCGTGGTCGCCGTGCCTTGTTTGGCGATTATACATTTGCCGGCACCTACACCGCTCACCCCGACCCAAGGCAGGAAGCCTTCTTTTTTGGATTGGTGCGCGAAGCACTCGAAGATGGTGAATTTACCGAAGCCCTGCTGCGTGAGGAGATTGCTCAGGGGCACTTACGCCCTGATGCACTGGAACTGATCGGCGCCTGAATCCACCGTTAACGATTCACAATCGATACGGGAAAGACGGCCAAAAACACGGGTCCTACTTATAGCTAAAAGGGAGAAAGCACTCGCCTTGCGTTGGCCGAGAATCCGAAGTGACGGGTTACTTGTAATTAAAGAGGGGGGCCAAGGTGTCCGCCAGTCTGGCGTCGATTGTGGCGACTTCTTCATCAGTAAAGTAATCACGATAACCACCGACTTTGGCGCGACGAACCTTGAAGCTGTCGGGGTTATCCTTATCGCGAGGCATCATGCGACCGCCAGCGAGGCGAAGCTGCTGCGACCCTTCCATTTTTTTCATATTCTCATAAGAAGAGTAATCCACGGCTGCATTGACTTGCGTCTCAGTGGCGTCCACCTGCATGAAATCGAGCATGCGACGCAGTTCTTCACGCGGCCGCGCGCGCAGGTCCTCATAGCGCAGCAAATGAAAGCACTCCATCTTATCCACTTCCCGCGCCCATAAATTCAGATAATCGGTCACGGCCTGCATACTGCCGCCGTTGTCGCCCATGACAAAATCGAACAGACTTATATCACTGCCCTGGGGCGGATAGTTGTTGATTGCTATCTTGGTTGACTTCACGCGGAACTTCCATTGAAAAAACTGTGATACCGCGACATCGCGAGGGTCCCGGGCAAGCAGAATCACGCGCTTGTCATAAAACGGGGCTTTCGTGTCGAAGTCTCCGGTAAAATCTTTGATGTAATTGTCGTGCGTAAAAAACGTTTTGGGGACTTTGCGGTTAAGATTATGGAAGTTATCAAACCCCAGAATGGCATTTTCAGGAAACTTGTACATCACACGAAATAGATGAGAGATCATCACCCGCAACCAGGTCCGTCCGCTTTTACCGAAAGACACTATCACGACGTCAGCCCTGTGCAGCTTGTCAAACTGCTCTACGCCGCGGAGCTTGCGCTCGGCCACCAGAATATCTGCCTCTGGCTGACCACGCATACGCCAGTGCAACGCTCGACGCGAGAGCTTCTTCCGCGCTGTCTGCAATGCTTGGCGTACATTTTGAAAAGCCATATTCACGGCTGCTGCCCCCCATAACCGAACAGTGGATCCAACTGAGCCACCATTTCTTCGAGCTGCTGGCACTGCTCATCGCTGAAGTAATCGCGATAGCCGCCGACCTTGGCCTTGCGTACTTTGAAGGACTGAGGGTTGTCCCTGTCACCCGGCTTAACCCGGGCACCACTGCCTTTAAAAAACGTATCTTCTTCCATTTTTTTCATGTTGTCATAAGCAGCAAATTCCACCGCCTGCTGCACCTGGTCTGCAGTCACTTCAGTGCCAGTAAAGGCCAGTATTTTTGCCAACACATCACTGGGGTCCTTACGCATATCCTCATAACGAACCACCAACACATCTTTCAAATCAGGAATTGCCTGCGCCCAGCCATTGAAGTAGTCAACAATACGTGGCACCCCGGCTTCTTTATCTAAAACAAAGTCCCAGACGTCTATCGCCGATCCATGGGGCGGGTAGTCATTGATGAACTTCTTTTTAGGGCGCATGCGAAACTGCCACTGGAAAAACTGGGATACAGCGACATCGCGCGGGTCACGCACAAGAAGAACGATGCGCTTGCCCTGAAAGTGAATTTTGGAATATTGGTTGCCGGTGTAATCGCGCAGATAGTTATTGTGGGTAAAAAATACCGCAGGCAGCTGTGGGTCATGCTGCTTGAAATTATCAAAATCCAGCAAGTCCCTCGCATCCAGATTGCCTTTCAGTTGATAGGCCCTGGACAACATCACCCGCAACCAGGTCCTGCCAGATTTGCCCCAACTCATCAGTACCCAGTCACTACGCTGCAGCTTCCCAAACTCTTCGCGCCCACGCAGCCAGCGTTCTATTTTTTTACGGCGTTCAGCAGGCAACCAAAAGCAGAGCAATGAAATGATATGGCGTACAACGACCATTGCTCTATCGGCCATAGATTGAATCATCCTCGGCAACGTCTTGAAAAGGCTCAGAATAATACCGTATATCACTGTTTGCCGCACTAATGGGTAAGACCTGATTTACCGCACTATTAACATCCTCAGGCTGATCGCTGCCTTGCCGGACTTACAACAGGCGTACTAAAATGCGCTAATGCCACTGACCAATCTTAATGCTCTGCGCGCAGCGCGCGTAGAAACTGATCCCTATGACTACTTAGTAGTACCGGGCTTCCTCGACGCCCCCTCACTGGAGCAAGTCAACCGCGACTATCCCGCGATAGACAGTGCGGCCAACCACACACTGGAAAGTCTCACTTATGGCGTCGCCTTCAAACAGTTGATGCAGGAGTTGCAGGGTCCAGAATTTGCGGCCGTGCTTGGCGAACACTTCGATATGGATTTAGTTTCCATGCCGACTACCGTGACGGTGCGTAAGTTCTGCGAACGTACCGATGGCAACATTCACACCGATCACAAGAGTAAGGTTATTACGGTACTGGTCTACTTCAACGAGAAATGGGACAACGAAGCCGGCCAACTGCGTCTGCTGCGCTCAAAAGACGACATTGAGAACTATGCTGCTCAGGTTATTCCATCGGGGGGTAGCCTTCTCGCATTTCGCCGCACTGATCACTCCTGGCACGGGCATACCCAATTTGTCGGCGAACGCCGTATGGTGCAGGTAAACTACCTGGATCAGAGTCTGTTTGCTGTTGTCGCCCAGCGTGTAAGTCGTTTTGGCACACATTTTATGAAGAACGTGCTCGGGATGCGCTGAGTAACGTGGCGCTGGATTGAAAACGGTGACCCAGAGTCGCGATCATCACATCAAGGCATAAAATAGTGAAAAAGCGCGTTGTGATAGCCGGATTTGGTGATACCGGCCTCTTGGTTGCCATCAATCTGGGCAAGGACTTCGATATCGTGGGAATCAGCCCCAAGCCCTGCCTAGTGAGTGGTCAGGAGTTGGGCATGCGCCTGACACAGCCCAAAGCGTGGAAAAAAGACTATTTGATGCCCTTTAGCCGCTACAAACAGCTGCGTGGGGTACGCACGCTGCAAGGGCTGATTACGGCTATAGATCCCGATACAAGCACCGTTACCGTGCGACTGCACGATGACAGCGAACAGGTGGAGCACTACGATGCACTGGTGATCTCTTCCGGCGTGACCAACGGCTTCTGGCGCAACAATGTGCTGGAAAATACTGATTCCATCAACCAGAACACTGACCGCGCCTCACAACAACTGTTGCAGGAACAACTGATAGCGATCATTGGGGGCGGCGCCACTGGCGCGAGTGTCGCGGCCAACCTAGCGGCACGATGTCCCGAAAAATCTGTGCACTTTTTCTTCAGTGAAGACCAGCCCCTGCCCGGCTATCACCCTAAAGTGCGCAACAGCGCAGAGCAGCACTTGCTCGATGCTGGCGTGAACTTACGCCCCAATCATCGCGCAGTCATACCGGATGGCTTTCAATGCGATCGTTTTACCACTGAACCCATTGCATTCTCAAGCGGGCAGAACGACTTCACCGCCGACATTATACTGTGGGCAGTCGGTAAAATGACCCCCAACAACGACTTCATTCCCGCCGACATGCTTAACGACGATGGTTTTGTAAAAACTGACCCTTTTTTGCGTGTGGACGGCTATGACAATGTCTTCGCAGTGGGCGACATTGCCGCCTCAGACCCTCATCGAAGCTCGGCTCGAAACTGGGGGTATCGCCTGCTCGGACACAATATTCACGCTTATCTTGACGGTAGAAACATCAGCATGAAACGCTATGAGTCGCCACGCTATCGCTGGGGCTCAATCTTCGGCGTACAGGGCGATGGCTTGCGCGTATTTCAACCAGAAGGTAGCAGTTTTCGCTTCCCCAATTGGACAATCCGCACCCTATTGTTTCCACTGGCGGTCCGTAAAATGATTTACAAAGGTATCCACAAAGCTTAAGGAACAAATGCCCTCTCTGGTTAGACGCTCAAGGCCCACGCCTGCGGCGACAGAAAGTGCGCCGATGTTAGTCCAGTCGTCGCAATCGGCACTAAAAAAGTGCCTGAATACGCCTTACTACTAAGCCTGCATCATCAGGCAATTGCGCACTGGGCTGCACAAAGGGTTGTCCTGACCAGACCGCCAGTCCCTTGTCGACCAGCAGGCGATGAAACGCGCGGAAATCTCGAGTAGCGCACAACACCTTGAAGATATCCACATAGTAAAATCCCCTCGCAAGACGATGACGCCAACGATCCCAAGTAGAATCCAGTGTTGGATTAAACAGCCAGTGAGCCAATGAGCGGCGCCGTTGATCAATACGGCCCAGCCAACCCCCAGGTAAGGGAAAAATCGCCAGCGGTTTGTGCAGATAGATAACTTCCACCATCATGGACACGCTGTCGGCTGTCACGATGAACCCGTCGGCGCAACCCAGTAGAGCCCGATAGGGATTATCCTCTGCCTCTGCAGACCATGCATAAAAAACAGCCTGTTCTGGAAGATCACGACGCAATATCTCCACCACCTCGGGCGTGGTGCGGCGACTGGTAGTGACATAGGGCGTACCGCCCAACTCATCAACAACCCAGTGCGCCGTCGCCACCAAATCGTTGGCTACCTGCCGATTCATAATGAACGGGTTGGTCTCACCACCGACCAGCATAGCAATCAATGGCTTGCACAGTCCGTCGAACCGTTCCTGCCAGGCCAAAACCTCACTTGCCACATCGTCGGGGCCGACACGCATCAGAGGCAAAGTGATCGGTAAAAAGTTGTGCATCGGTGGCAGCTGGTTCTCGGCGCTGGCAACCACCAGAGAAAAATCGAGCATATGTCCGGACGGCTTACCCACCAATACTATTTTGGTCTTATTGCCCGATTGCTTGCGTACCCAAAGGGCCACCATCGAAGGGCGCCGGCCAACGGTAATAATCAAATCGGGCCATGGGCCCTCTAGAGTGTCACTGCGACTCAAATCAAGGTGATCCAGGGAAGGTCGATAGCGCGGCTTGCCCAGCACCCACTGGGGACGCATGTGCACGTATTTGTGTTCGGCCGGCCACGGCAGTGCGTCAACGATCGTCTCCACTTGGCCGTTATCGCCTCGCTTGTCACTGAGGATAACCCAGGTACGAGGTGTCACCGTCAGGCGTCCGTTACGCCCTGACAATAGCCCAGCTCCGGCAGAATATTGTCCCGCACCAAAGCTTCGAGTTCCGCCACTTGGGCCACATCAAAATCTTCTCGATAACCACCGACTTTCCCTCGCCTGACCTTAAACGTACTGGGGTCACTGGCGTTTACCAGCTTCATGCCACCCTGACTAAAAGTCCCACTGGTCTCCAACTTCTGCAGGTTGTCGAAGGAACCCCATTCCACCGCCGCGCTAATTTCGTCTACACTGAAGTCCTCACCCATGAGCTGCGTAATCCGATGCAGTGTTGGCACAGGCTGAGCACGTAAATCCTCATAACGAGCCAGCATCCCATGCTCCAGTTCCCGCACGTTGCGGGCCCAGGTGTTCTGGTATTCGATAAGGCTGGGCAGGCCAATATCCGAATGGCGGACAAAATCCCACATCTGCACCGTGCGGCGATCAATGGGGTGATCCACAAAATGGTTAATGAGCTCCTGCTTAGCTCGGGACTGACGCTTGGTAAACTGATGAAACCAGGACACCGCAATATCGATCGGGTTACGTGCCAGAAATAACACCGGCTTATGCCGCAGCGGGTTATCGAGCGCGCCACAGGCCAGCATTTTGCCCACCTCGCCCTCATAACTGTAGTAGGCGTTGGTTGCTGCCAAACGAGGAATCTCAGGGATTTTACGCGCAAATTCGTCAGTGTTGATAAGCGTCGACTCGGGCAGGTTGTACCGCAACTGATACAAGCGCGAAATCATAACTTTGAGCCAGGTGTTGCCGCTCTTAGGGTGCCCGATAATCAAAAAATTGGCACGCTGCGCTTTGGCCATCTCTAGACGAGCCAAGTGTTTACGACGCACGGCAACCCGAGCCCTGGCTGGCAGGGGCTGAGTTGGAATGAGAATCAGCGCCTTCTTGACACCATCACTCAAATTTAACATTTAGTGTAATACTCGCAGGCAGGATGTAGTTGCATTCGCAGAGCGTGCAATTATGCTCGAAGCAAGCCAAAATGACCAGATAACGGGCGCTTCATGTAGAATAGCGGCCTACATCGACAGGAACACGACCCCCTTGATTATCGATCGCCACATCAGCCGGGAAATTATTCGCCCCTTCTGTACGGGGCTCGGCCTCCTAGTACTGATTTTTATCGGCTTTTCCGCGGCACGCCAACTGACCCTCGCCGCAAGCGGGCAACTGGATATGCTGACTGCGCTCAAGCTTGTCAGCCTCAATACGTTGATCACACTGGAGATATTGTTGCCCTCGGCATTTTTCTTCTCAGTGTTGTCGGCTATCGGCCGACTCTACCGTGACTCCGAGATGAGCGCGCTCTATGCCGCAGGCGTTAGCAGGGCACGTATTCTGCAAGCGGTTTTGAAGCTTGCACTGGTCATCGCTCTCATCACCGGATTGATGTCCACTCTGGGTCGCCCGTGGGCTTTTCGCACCAGCTACGCCTTGGAATCACAGGCCGCAGCTCAATTTGATTTAAAACAGATGTCAGCCGACGAGTTCGTCACCATGGATGGCAGCGACTACACCTTTATCGCCCAAGACGTAGACCTGGAAAGGGGGTTACACAAGGGTGTATTCCTACAAAAGAATTACCAGAAGGAGGCGCGCTCTGAGATCATCGTTGCAGAATCGGCGGCGATGCCTACGCTAAATCCTGGTCAAGCTATGCAAGCGACTTTTTATAATGGTTACAATTACCTGCTGGACAATAGCGGGCAAAAGGATTTGACGCTGAAGTTCAAAGAGTTGGTCGTCCAACTGCCCAACGAAGAGGCGCAAGAGAAATACCGGCGCAAAGCGGAAACCACGCTGAACCTGTCACAATCCTCCAATCCCAAGGATGTCGCGGAATACCAGTGGCGAATAACCACGCCGCTAGCAACGATACTTCTCGCCTTGATTGCCGTGCCACTGGCTCGCTCCGCACCAAGAGAATCCCGCTTTCGCAACGTTTCTATCGCCCTGTTAGCTTACATCACACTGTTCTCCATGGTCAGCGTACTGCGCACTCTGATGGAGCAAGGTACACTCGGGGCGATACCGGGGCTGTGGACTGCCTATGTCCTGCAGGCCGGGCTGCTGGCACTACTACTGACGTTCCCAAGGATGAAACGACGATGATCCTACAACGCTATATCGGATTAAGCGTAGTCAAAGGCTGGCTGCTTGTCATGGTGGTACTGGGGGCCATTTTCGGTCTGATCAGCTTCACCCAAGAGTTGGATCATACCGGATATCAATACAATACCCTCGCAGTGGCGCGCTATACGCTGCTCATCTTACCCAACCAATTAGTGAATCTGGCCCCGGTGATTGCGCTACTAGGCAGTATCGTTGCGCTGTCCAGCCTCGACCGCTACAACGAGTTAACCATCGTCAGCTGTACCGGCTTCTCCCCGACGCAATTGCTCGCCACACTCGCCTTGCCGACCGTGCTGCTAATGGCCGGGCTCTGGGTCTGCATGGAATACGTCACGCCACAGCTGCAGCAATCGGCAGGACAGGAACGGCAGCGATTGCGCGATGGAACGTCCGGGTGGCTTCCCGATGGCGGAGTCTGGTCGACAGACGGGCAGAGTTACATCCATCTGACAATCATGTCCGAGGACAACGTGCCGGGCGGCATTAGTCTCTTTGAATTTGATGAGTCCAATCAGCTGGTTCGCGCCATGCGAGCGAACACAGCAATCGTCAAAGACGATAGAACATGGGTATTTCAAACGGTCAAAGAAAAAATATTAGTGGACGGTCAACTTCAAACCCAGACCCATGATGCACTGGAAATTACTAACCTTTGGTCCCGTGACGAGTTGCCTACACTCACACTGCCGGTTGCCAGCATGAATCTGTCGTTACTCTATCGATACAGCCAATATCGGGCCACTAATGGGCAGCCCGTAGGAAAATACATGAATGCGTTCTGGCAAAGACTGCTGATGCCACTGACCGTTTGTGCCATGGTTCTGCTAGGCACCTCAATCAGTGCGAGCATCACTGCGGGGCGCGATCGCAGCTTGGGTGTCAGCATAGGCATTGGTGCTGTACTGGGTATACTGTTCTATTTAGGCGCACAGATTATTTTCTCACTCGGACAACTCTTGCAATGGAATATTCCACTGATAGCCCTGTTACCGACGTTAATTACGCTTGCCGCCGCCCTGTTACTGCTGCGGCGTATGCGTTGGTGAGCCAAACTGTGACGCACGTTATGACAAAATTGACAGCGCTTTTCGCTCTAGCCACTGCCGAGGACATATCCACTTGCGTCTGATACTCAGCTTTTTTCGCGCTTATCCCTGGCAAAGCGCACTGATGATTTTGGCTCTACTGCTGTCGGGTGCAGCCGAGGGCATCGGACTATCCGCTCTGCTACCGCTGGTGAATATTGCACTGGGCCCCGAAGCGACCAACATGTTACCCGGCGCAGATTTGGCCAACCAAAATGAGTTTGAACGCACGGTGCTCGACACACTGGCGAGCATTGGTATTACGCCTACCCTGCTCAATATGCTCCTAATTGTACTGGGCGGGGTTGCCTTTAAAAGTCTATTTCTGCTTATAGGTCAGCGGCAGGTAGGTTATACCGCAGCCCAGGTCAGCACCGACTTACGCCTGCAGTTGCTGCGTGTGGTATTGCGCAGCAAATGGGAATATTTTTTGCATCAGCCTGTAGGCAAATTAACCAATGCACTGGCCTCAGAAGCCCAGCGATCGTCTGCTGCTTTTATCAATGGCGCCAGCGCGATCATCTACCTGATTCAAGGACTGATCTATGGGGGCGTAGCCTTTGCATTGTCCTGGCAGGCATCGGTGGCGGGCATCGGCGCAGGGATTATCGTGATTGGCCTGTCGCACTTTTTAGTAAGAATCACCCGTCGGGCCGGTAAAAAACAGACCCTGCTAATGACGTCACTCATGTCTAATCTTACCGATACCCTACAATCGGTCAAACCATTAAAGGCAATGGCGCGGGAACACCTCGCTGACAAGGTACTGGCGCAGGACACCAATCGTCTGAATAAGGCCCTGCGCCGCCAGGTGATGAGCGCCGCTTCACTGGACTCGGGCCAAGAGCTGATGTTCACCGCATTTATTTGCTTGGGTGTGTATGTCTCAGTGGCCAAATTCAGCATGGATCTGCCCGTAGTCATGGTGTTAGTCGTTGCCTTAGGCCGTGCCTTTGCATTCTTTGGAAAAGTGCAAAAGCAATACCAAAAACTGGCACAGGGGGAGAGTGCTTACTGGGCCCTGTTGGATTCCATCAATGATGCCAGCAATGCCGAAGAGCATCTTGGCGGCGACGTCAGCCCACACTTTGAAACAGCCATCGACTTCGCCAACGTCACTTTTGATTACGACGAGCGGCACCCTGTATTTAACGGCTTATCCTTGCAGATTAAAGCGGGCTCATTAACAACACTGGTCGGATCTTCTGGCGCGGGGAAAACCACTATTGTCGATCTGACGATAGGCCTACTACAGCCCAAGAGGGGCGAGATTCTAATAGACGGCACTCCGCTGCGGGAGGTCGACCTCAGACTATGGCGCAACATGATAGGCTACGTGCCGCAGGACACCATTCTGCTGCATGACAGCATCTTGCATAATGTGACGCTAGGAGATCCGAAACTGAGCATCAACGACGCGGAGCAGGCACTGCGCGCTGCCGATGCCTGGGAATTCGTGTCCGGGCTGCCAGAGGGCTTGAGTACAATGGTCGGCGAGAGGGGCGGGAAACTCTCCGGTGGTCAGCGCCAGCGTATCGTAATCGCTCGGGCGCTGGTAAACCGACCACGCCTGTTAATTCTCGATGAAGCCAC
>JAPKBI010000328.1 GCA_028823475.1 Halioglobus sp.
CTTTAACTTTAACTTGGATGTTCTCCTGGTCGACGTAGATAGCGACTCTTCAGCATCTGGAACCAGGCAGAAAAGGGTCCTGTTTGCGCCTCCCACACGGATTCGATTTTTTCGCCAGACGACAAACCCGATGCAGGATATTCATCCACGCGAGGTTGATAGTAACTGCCAAAAGCGACATCAAACAGCGGTAGCCAAATGGCAAAGTTTTTATCCTGATGCTGCGGCATTTTAGAGTGGTGAATCCAATGGTATTGAGGTACAGAAAAAAATGGCATGACACGGTTGAGTCTGTCTATTCTTACGTTCGCATGGATGAAGTAGTCCCATATCGCGGGCAGTAATGCGGCTGCTACGATGGCCAATGCTGTTTGCGGTGCTTCTGTTACATCGAAAATCAATCCGATTGTTAATCCTTTTACTAGGGCCTGTCCCGCGGGTTCAAGGAAGTGCGAACGATAAATGGTCGTGCTATTCATGTGTTCATCACTGTGATGCAGTTTGTGGAGTTCCCACAGAAATGGCACCTTATGCTGCGCGCGATGCCACCAGTAATACCAAAAGTCACCCAAAAAAACCGCAGTGAAAAATATTATCGTACCCTGCAAGATAACATCGAAAAACGGAATTCCAACTGACAGTTCTGAGGTTGGTAGGCGTAATTGTGCCAGGCCAGAGAAATTGACCAAAGATACCCCAAACAGTAACACTATCGCGGCAAAGGGGGGCGCGAGTAGCAGGTTGCTACAAGTAATTTTCCAGTTCAATGTGTAGTTGGACCGCGACGTATACTTTTTTACAGGCTTAAATTTTTCCAGTAATAAAAAAGTCGGCCAGGTTAAGAGTAGCGATAGATAGGCGAAAACCAGTACCGCGAAAGTCCCGGTGACCAGTTCGATATACTCAGACCAAAATTCCTGCATAGTAATATTCCCAAGTAAAACACGCCCGAACCCTACTATACGCGAGTTCCCTCTTGCGTGATAACGGACCTTTTTTTCAGTGCCGCAGCTGTTTGTTGTTCGCCCTCAGGGCTCCAGCCTGGCGGGCACAAGAGGTAACCGAAAAAAGCTCTGAGATTGCCGGCGCTGCGCAAATCAGACCACAGTAAAGTGAATTCTCCAAAGTGCACATCGAGGAAGCTGGATGTATTGACCTCCCGTGTAATACCGTACGTCACTGGCTCTTGAGCTTGCAGTGGTTGTAGCGTGCCCATCAGCCAGTCGCCCAGTAGGGTGATAGAGTTGTAATTGGTATCCATGTACTTCACATTCTGGGCATGATGCACACGGTGATAAGACGGTGTCTGCATGAAGCGTTCAAGGGGCCCCCATCGACGTGTTACCACCTTGTCACTTAAATGCAGCAGATTACCCCATACGACATCCACAAATGTGAATACGGCAATGATTATCGGATCGACACCTAGAAGAGCCGGAACTAGGCCGAGGGTGATCGGCATATAAAAGATAATTTCAAGGAAAGAATGGTTGAAACCTACGAACAGATTCATGGACTGGGGCGCATGGTGAGGTGAGTGTAGGCACCACAGCAATCGCACCTTGTGTGCGAGCCAGTGCTGTACCCAGTAGCTCATCTCATAAATAAAGAAACCGTAAAACCATCCGACAGGTGTGAGACCCGCATCGAAGGGGCTGAGGCTGGCGCCCCACACTGCAAGCAACAATTTGCTAAACGGGCCGACCACAAACTCAACCAACACACCGACAAGGCCGGTAAAGCCTAGTCCCTTCAGGGACATGCCATATTCGCCCAACTTCGCTTTGCGCTGCCGAAAGTGTACAAAGCTGAGTTCCGCTAGTCCATAAATGAACAATGCCAACACGAATAGTGGCAGTATTTTTACTAGGGGTAGAGACTCGATCGGCAGGGTATCCATGGGGTTTAGCCTAACGCGACTCGAGTAAAATTTCTAGTAAAGAACAGAATACGCATATGAAAAAACGACCACTGAAGTTGATGAGCGTGGACTTGATCTCGCGACGCTAGTCGAGCCAAGGCCTATGGCCATGGAGGGGAGTCAATCGTTCATGACAACGCGTTATATCGACATCAACAGTGTACTGACAGACAAAGTACAGCATCTCGCGAATACCCGGGTAAAGATGCTCCTTTAGTCACTAAAATCAGCCGCTGTTGACTTCATCATTTCTTCGAGAAACCAGTCAGGGAACTGGCCGGCAAACTTCTGCATGTCCCAGTAGTCGCTCCAGCGATAAATTAAGCCATCTTTGATTTCGTGCATGCTGGCAAATGTGTGGGCGGCTGTTTCTCCTGAGGTAAATGTCCATGTTTCAGTGTGGTCCAGAAAAACGATATCACCGTCTGCGGCTATGTGATGCGTGACCTGTTCCTGTTTTTGCAGATGCTTGAAGGCAATTTGCAGGCGTTTTACGCAATTTTCTGGTCCGTGGGCGCCTGGGTCATCGCTAGGAACATCTCGGTAGTGAATTTCTGGGTGCATACAGGCTTTCATCGCATCCCAATCCATATCGCCCAGCGCTGTCCACATTTTTTCCACTACGGCTTTATTGGCATTGTTTGACATTGTCTATTCCAGTGTGCGTTGTGAGAGTATCGAATTGTCACATAATATAAGATTGTGCAGTCTCTTTAGCCTGCCGACAGCGCGATATAGAACAGATAGATGCAGATACCCAAGCCGGCGATAAAACTGAGTGAGCGCAGTTTATCTATATTGCTGATATAGAGCGGGATGTAGGCAACACGCAGTGCTACAAATACCATTATCGGTGTGGAGATGCTCTGTAAGTCTATCCCGCTGATAAAGACCGCGAGTATCGCGGCGCTATAGACTCCCAATGCTTCCCAAGTGTTACTTTGTGCCGCTACCGCTCGTGCACCAGCCCCTGTGAGTTGCAAGGATTGCAGTCGGGGTTCTTTATTGTCCACGCTGCCGAGTTGTTTTTGACGATAGAATCCCGCTGTCCACGCGCATATTAGCGGAAGCAGAGACAAAATGAGTAAGCTCACTATTACTGTATTCATAATTTCTATTTTCCTTTGGTTTTATTCGTCAGGGGCAGTTCTGGTTTGATACTTGTTTGCATACAGTCAGTCACACTTTCGCTGTTCGGGTGGCGTTGACAGTATTTCCTCCAGCAGCA
>JAPKBI010000329.1 GCA_028823475.1 Halioglobus sp.
CACGGCCCCATCACTGACAAACACGGTGTAGCCAAGGTCCGGCGCTACCTGCAGTATGTGCATGATCAGGCACGCATTCGGTATGACGCCGGCATGAGTGCATTCGAGGCCGCCAAAGATATTGAGTTGACAGAGTACTCCGCCTGGTCTGACCCGGAACGTATCGCGGTCAATGTGGACAGTCTGTACCGAGAATTTTCAGGAGACCAGGCGAGGACTAATATGCTTGAGTTAATGGGCCAAATGGCTGCTCTGGCCGGTTTTGATGCGACCGATCGAACATAAGCCGGGTTCATTTTTTTCGGCAACGCTGCACGACACTTCACCATGATGAGTGCTCCAGGCCGCCTGCAGATCCTTCTACCAAAGAACCTGTTATTCTGCAACGACAGCGCTATACTAGTGGGCGAACAAAACCGCGCCGTGCTGGCAACAGGATCATTGAAAAAACTAACAACAAAAGCAGACATCAGGGACGAACTGTTCGAGGAGACCCAACGCTTCCTTAAAGACGGCGGCGCTGTTAATGAAATCGCTCAGGGCATTTCGGGTAAGAACCCGGGAGATCCAGCCGTATTCCTTAATCGCACGCTCTTCGCTGAGCCCAAAACCCCTCGCACCCCTGTACCGGAAGTTGTCGCTGCTATCGAAGCGCGCCGTATTCAAAAGATACGCCACAAGCCGCGATTCAAAAGTCGCACGCCATCCCCGCAACGCAAAATAATTTACGACGATTTCGGCGAGCCTCTGCGCCGCATCTGGCAAGAAGAATAAATTTTCTCGGACTCAGCAAGGTCATCGAAGTCTTCCCTTTATAATCCCACTATCGCAGCGCTTATAGCTGACAAAACGCGCCGATCTGTGCGAAATACTTGCATCGACGCAATGCAGTAGCTATTTTATCAGCCCAAACGAAAAGGAACCGACACGTGACTATCGATATCACCCCGTTCACAGTAGCTATCCCCTCCTCGGCGTTAGAGGACCTCAAACAACGCCTTGAGCATATGCGCTGGCCCGAGAAAGAGACCTGCGACGACTGGAGTCAGGGAATTCCGCTGCAGTATACCCAAGAGCTGGCACAGTACTGGGCGACAGATTATGACTGGCGACGCTTTGAGAAAAAGCTTAATAGCTGGCCACAGTTTATAACCAGCATCGAGGGCATCGACATTCACTTTATTCACCAGAGAAGTCCGCATGAAAATGCCCTTCCCCTTATTATTTCCCATGGATGGCCCGGTTCAATTGTAGAGTTTCACAAAATCATCGACGCACTGGCGAACCCAACAGAACATGGCGGAAAAGCAGAAGACGCTTTCCATGTGGTGGCTCCGTGCTTACCCGGCTACGGATTTTCCGGCAAACCCACCAACACAGGCACCTCTGTAGAAAAAATTGGCCAGATGTGGGGCCAACTGATGGGCCGACTAGGTTACACCCGCTATGTGGCACAAGGTGGTGACTGGGGCAGCATGGTCACCCAAAGCATGGGCATGACCGAGACTGAGCACTGCGCTGCCATTCATATCAACATGCCGATCGTCGCACCAGACCCAGACACAATGGACAACCTAACCACACAGGAGCAGGCCGCACTGGTCGACATGGGCGCCTATATGGAACAAGGCTCTGGCTATTCCAAGCAACAATCAACCCGCCCCCAGACTCTGGGTTATGGTCTGGCTGACTCTCCCGTCGGACAGATGGCGTGGGTGGTCGAGAAATTCTACATGTGGACCGACTGCGAAAAGGATGGCACGAAACACCCCGAAAATGTACTGACAAAAGATGAACTGCTGGATAATGTCATGATGTACTGGCTAAACAATAGCGCTGCCAGTTCCGGGCGTCTGTACTGGGAGAGTTTCGAAAACGCTAATATGGACCCGATTAACATCCCTGTCGGGTGCTCTATCTTCCCCAAGGAGATTTTTCGCAGCAGCCGCCGCTGGGCAGAAAAGCGCTTTTCGAACCTCATTCACTGGAACGAACTGGAACGCGGCGGACATTTCGCAGCACTGGAGCAGCCTGAGCTTTTCTTGCAAGAGATACGCAGCTGCTTTAGTACACTGCGCTAAATAAGACTAGTACCTGCCGCTTTCTTCGCTGGTAAGCAGACTGTTGCTGAATGGACGTACGACAGAGTTTCCGGCTTCAGGTTGTGCCTCATGCTGCTCGGCATTTGTTAGCGAGGCCCTGACAGCAGCTTCCACCTGTGGCTCTTCAACTTTTGCTAACGGTTGCAGAGGGGACGCTGAAACACCGTCCATATCGATTAAGGAATCGGCGCTTGCAGCGCTCAACTCGATACGGTCACTATCGATAAAATTGTATTTTTGTCGCTCAGACTGTGCTGCTTCACCTGCCGAAAGAAACCCGGGAGCTTGGGGCCCGCTGCTGCCGATAAACTCCAGGTTGTGCAGGGCGGCATCGATATTCGCCAGAGGCGGCGTTGCCGCGACGGTGCGAGCCCAACTTAAAGGAGCGAGATCAGGCGTATAACTGGGTTTAGCGTCATCACCATAATGACTGGGCATAGCCTGCCCAGCCACGTTAGCGTCGGTTTCGCTGTGGGGCGTATTTGTCGCGACCAACGTGGAGCGATTGATCTCTTGCGAGCCTGCGTCAGGCTCGGGCACCATCGCATTGTCATAAAAGGGATACGTCGCTGCATTCGCGCTAGCTACGGCCTGCTGAGGCATTTCGAATGTTTCTTCAGGTGGCTCATCAGCCTCAGGCTCTTCTATATTTTGCTGTTCGCGCCTAGCCCTTTGCTTGAACATCTCACTAGCGCAGACCGACCAGCGGCCAAAATGTGATGACTCTGCCGGATCAGGCATGCGGTGCTTGCGAAAACTCTGCATGGCCTGCAAAAATCGCTGCTGCACGGTCCGATAGTAATAAATATAATCTTCAGTCAGCAACGGCACAACGTCTGCGCCTTCACGAATGATCAACATCTGTGGGGGCAGTTGACCCTGCAACACATGCAACAGCTCGGCCACAAAAGACAGTCGAAAGCCCGAATTCAGGCTGCTCTCGGCCTGAGTGTCGCAGGGAATATACAGAAACGCCCCAAGGTCGGAATAGCCACTGGTTCGCATCAGAAAATGGGGTTTGGCTGACAACGTATCGACGGTCAG
>JAPKBI010000330.1 GCA_028823475.1 Halioglobus sp.
TCTGCCAGCAGACCCGTTAGAGCATACTCAAAGCCGGTGGGGCCGTTTTTGTCCAGGTAATAGGTGGTGGGGCTATTGCGGCTCACCACGACCAATTCTCCTTCTGATTGGATTTTATCAAACGAGTCCTGTGCGTCACAGCCAGCCAGCATGCACAGTAACGTTATGGTCAGTATTGTTATGTAAAGCCTCATGCTCACCATTCTAGCGGCACCCACCAGAAGCTCCCAGTCTTAATTCGCCTGGCAATTGGGTGTAATTTCGGTTATCGGAGCGAGATCAAATGCAGTACACTGACGCTTCCCTGAAATGCCTCCTTTTGGAGTTCTTCACAGCATGTTATCTCTGCGCGGTGCTCCTGCTCTATCCGAATTTCGCCTGAAAAAACTGGCACAAAGAATCTCGGAGATCCATCCCGACATCCAAATTCTGCGGGCCGAATTTGTCCACTTTGTGCAGTTACACCGGCCCCTGACGGAGCCGCGCCAGAAAATACTTGCCAGTCTGCTCACGTATGGGCCCTCGTTGCCCGTCACAGGGGAGGACGAGCTGGCAAACGCCACCTTATTGCTGGTTGTCCCTAGGCCGGGCACTGTCTCTCCTTGGTCTAGCAAGGCCACTGATATCGCCTACAACTGTGGTCTCCAAGAGATTGAACGGTTGGAGCGAGGTCTGGCTTGGCATTTCAGCCTACCTGAAAAGCTCACTGCATCGGCACGCCAAGCACTTGAGGCGCTTGTGCATGATCGAATGACGGAAACCATTCTTTCCGCAATGGAGTCTGCTCAACAGTTATTTGAGCATGCAGCTTCTCGACCAATAGCGACGGTGGATGTGCTTAGTAATGGTCGCGAGGCGCTACTGGAGGCGAACCGTACCCTTGGACTGGCTCTCGCCGATGATGAAATAGACTACTTGTTGGATTCGTTCATTGCCCTGGGGCGAAATCCCAGCGACGTTGAGTTAATGATGTTCGCGCAGGCCAATTCGGAACATTGTCGCCACAAAATATTTAACGCCGATTGGACCATCGACGGCACGCCACAGGCACATTCACTGTTCGGTATGATTCGTAATACTAATGCGTGTGGCGGCGAAAATGTGCTCTCGGCGTATTCTGATAATGCGGCTGTGGTGGCGGGGCCCGTTGCGGGACGGTTTTATCCGGACCCACAATCCTCTGAATACAATGCCTCTCAGGAGAGTATTCACCTGTTAATGAAAGTTGAGACCCACAATCATCCGACGGCAATCGCGCCGTTCTCGGGGGCGGGGACAGGTGCTGGTGGCGAGATTCGCGACGAGGGTGCGGTCGGTCGCGGGTCAAAGCCAAAAGTCGGCCTGATGGGTTTTTCGGTGTCTAATCTCAATATTCCCGGTTTTGAGCAGCCATGGGAGGTTGAGTATGGCAAGCCCGGTCGAATCGTCAGTGCTCTAGAGATCATGTTAGAGGGGCCCATTGGCGCCGCGGCGTTCAATAACGAGTTTGGTCGCCCCAATCTTTGCGGTTACTTCCGAAGCTTTGAATTGACAGCGCCGGGAGCCAGCACCCCGGAAATACGGGGCTATCACAAACCCATCATGATTGCCGGTGGCTATGGCAATGTCCGTCAGGAGCATGTGGAAAAAGGAGAATATCGAGCGGGAGCCAAGTTGATTGCGCTGGGCGGCCCCGCAATGCTGATCGGTCTGGGCGGGGGTGCCGCTTCATCCATGTCTAGCGGACAAAGCCACGCAGATCTTGATTTTGCTTCTGTGCAGCGGCAAAACCCGGAGATGGAGCGCCGTTGTCAGGAGGTTATCGATCGTTGCTGGCAGTTGGGTGAGAACAACCCCATTGCCTTTATCCATGATGTGGGTGCTGGTGGGTTATCCAATGCATTCCCCGAACTGGTGAAGGACGGTGGCCGCGGTGGACGTTTTGAGCTGCGTGCTGTGCCAAATGATGAACCGGGCATGTCGCCACTAGAGATCTGGTGTAACGAATCTCAAGAGCGCTATGTGATGGCGGTGGAGCCAGAAAATCTGGCGTGTTTTGAAGCGATTTGCGAGCGCGAACGCTGTCCTTTCGCAGTCGTCGGTGAAGCAACGGAAGCAATGCATTTGCAACTTACCGACAGTAAATTCGGTAATGTGCCTGTGGATATGTCCATGTCTGTGCTGTTTGGCAAGCCGCCGCGTATGAGCCGTGAGATTCGTCGGCAGACTATTGAGCACGATGCACTGCATCTGGATATTTCGGTGCAAGAGGCGGTGGAACGTGTTTTGCAGGTGCCGAGTGTCGCGAGCAAGAATTTTTTAATTACCATTGGTGATCGTTCAGTGACGGGTATGGTGGCTCGCGACCAGATGGTAGGTCCCTGGCAGATCCCTGTGGCGGATTGCGCGGTGACAACGGTATCCTATGATTCATTTGCTGGAGAAGCCATGGCCATGGGCGAGCGCACTCCGCTGGCACTGATAAACGGCCCTGCCTCCGGGCGCATGGCGGTTGCCGAAGCAATCACCAATATTTGCGCGGCGGCGATTGGGGATATTCGAGATATCAAGTTATCGGCCAACTGGATGTGTGCCGCAGGATACGGTGCTGAGGACGAGATTCTATTTGATACAGTGCGGGCAGTCGGTCTGGAATTTTGCCCCGAGCTGGGAATTACTATTCCGGTGGGTAAGGACTCTATGTCTATGCGTACTACGTGGCAGGAAGGGGACGAGAATAAATCCGTGACCGCCCCCATGTCGCTGATCGTCTCTGCATTCTCGCCGGTCATCGATGCGCGTCTCTCGGTGACCCCGCAGCTGAACTCTGAGGCTGATGCGCTTCTTGTGCTGTTGGATCTTGGTCGCGGAGCCAATCGAATGGGGGCTTCTGCCCTTGCTCAGGCCTGCGGGCAGACGGGTGATACAGTGCCCGATATAGACAGCGCAGCTGACCTCAAGGCATTTTTTACGCTGGTGCAGCGCTATTTAGCCAAGGGCCAAATGATGGCCTATCACGACCGCTCTGATGGCGGCTTGTTGACGACATTGTTGGAGATGGCTTTTGCCGGTCGCTGTGGCTTAGAGATAGAACTGTCAGAGCTGCCCGGTGGTGCGCTGGAAAAATTGTTTAATGAGGAAGCCGGAGCGGTA
>JAPKBI010000331.1 GCA_028823475.1 Halioglobus sp.
TTGCGCTATGTTTTACGAGGATTAATCCAGATAGGCGAGGTCCACGCTCTCTCTTGCAGCGTGGGAGAATAAAAAGGCTGCTCGCTAGGGTCTAGGCAACACTTACCATAGACGTCGCCTATCGCGCCGTTGTCCTTCATCAGCTCAGTCTTTGTGGCAGCTTGGTCAGCGCAATTCGGCGCAAAGGGATTCACCCCGGCAGCCTGGCAATGCAGGGTACTCCAGCGACAGCTGGGATTTTCAAGCACTCGAACATAGTAGAAGGCGGCCTCACTGTCGTCATAATGAGGATCCTGCCATACCGCGCAAAGGTTTTTGTAGCCGCTACCCGTGGGCCTGCAGGAGTTGGGGTCGACGCCCGCCCCATTGTCTGCAGTGCCTGCCACATCAAAAACCTGTTCGTGCGTCTGCCCTGCTTCATCCAGCCAGCCTTTGATGACCTGAACACGCTGCAGATCCAAGCCGGGATGTCCGCGGCTGCCGGCATCCTTGGCCGCACTGACCAAAAAGGTGGGTGAAGCGGCGAAGGCCTCTAACTCGCTGCCCATGGGTACGCCGCCCGCATAGGCTTTCTCTATCATCTGTGGATCACTACACAGTTCAGCCGCGTAGTGTTCTCCAGCAAAGAACCGGACAATGGGGCGGGTGCCGCTGGTGGCATAGGCCTCACGTTTACGCATGCCTTCGAAGATACTGTCACGAGAATTTTCTTCTGCCCAGACGACGGCCAAACCCCCTGGATTATCAAAAAAGTGGTCCTGAACATTGCGGTAGCCGGCATCGCGCCTGCCAAGATGGCCCACATAATTGTCTTCTTCCGCGCCTCCCGGGGTTGCACTGTGAGTGTCGGTGCTACCAATAAAGCCCATCTTAAACGGGTTGATGCCCGTTGTTTGCTCCAGTGCAAGGCCATCTTTGAGGACATTGCGCACCATATTACGTCGCCCGAACTCATCAATTGCCACGGGGTCTGCTTCGTCAGTGCGTAATTCACCGAACACTGAACCGAGCATTGAAAGGTTGTCCGATTGAACCTGTTCGAAATCACACAGCTCATCCTCGGTTGCCACACCGCGACCTAGGAGTCGATCGAAGCGACATTCACTGGCCGCTTTATGCTGCACCAGCTCCACCAGAGGCTCGAAGAACAGACGATCCTGCGCTTCGAGCTCACTGTTCGGATCGGGGAACATCAAGCCACGACTGAGGTTTGAATTATGCGGTATCGACATCACATCACAGCCGACATCCCCGTCGATACACTCTTGGCGCAGACGCTTCCATAGCTCTGGGTAGTTCAGCGAACCGGTGTCGTAGGTGGAAATGGCGGTTGCTGTCACGTTATTGTTGCGAAAAATAACATTGCGATGCAAGTTGGAGAAGTTCGGCGCATCAGTATATTCGTAGGCATTGAAGGTGGTGAAAGTGCAGTCGCTGCTGCGATCATAATGTTTTTCTGCCGCGTCCTGAATTTTTTTCCAAGTCTGTTTATGTGCCTTGTCACAGTCTCCAATCGAACAGACAAGCGATTGCTTTTTATCCTTGGAGGTGTCCGTGACGCCTAATGAAACCCAGTAGTTGGCCGCTAGCAACTGTACAAGAAAAAATTCGTTTCGCGTCGCAATACACGCAGGAAACCAATAGGACGGGGCAGAGGCGTCCTGGGTGCAAAGATTGATAGGGCCAAGAAATTCCGCGTGATCGGTAATGGCCGTAAAATCCAGCGGCCTCTGGATTTGCGCAATGACCGTCTGGTTTGCGTCTGCGTCAGGCAGGGTAATCGGCTCTCCGCGGGCGTAGCGGTAGGCGGCATCGGGATCGTTGCGCTGACTTGAAACGTAGCTGTCAAACGAATAGCTGGTATGCACATGCAGGTCACCGAACATCGGACGTTTATTCACATAATACTCATCACAGGGTTCACGCTGTTCAGTGCGTTCGAAAGACTCTTGCGCGATAAGACCGGTGCTAAAAAATGCGAGCATCAAAAATCCGACACAGCGTTTGCATTCGTTTAACCGCACCCTAAATATTTTCTGCATTAGAAGACTCCTGCTAATAAGCTAAAAGCGTAAATTATTATGTCATTGCGCCCACTATGGCCCCACTGTCGGGCCTCTCAGCCTAGGGCAAGTAATCCGCCGCTAACGCCTCTGATTTCTGCCACAGTTTCTTCGCCAGCTGCTCATTGCGCCCCGCAGGCGACGTTTTGGCAACACCACAATCTGAAAAATATTCTCCAGAAGTGTCTGCAGCTTCGGGATTAACCGCCACATAACATTGCGTCGCCGCGCCCTGCTCTACCGTTTTTTCTAAGGGTTTGGCAAAGATACCCATCAACGTTATTAAGAGGCCGCCGGCATCACGCGCTAAGTTGGTCTTAATGAGCCCCGGGTGCACCGCATTGACCGTCACTCCATACCCCTTGAGTTGATCAGACATATAACGCGCCGTTAAAAGATTTGCCAGCTTTGACTGCCCATAAAAACGCCAAGGGCTGTAACCGCGACTGGCATCCAAATTATCGAAGTCGATGCCACCCTTCACTGCCATGGTATGAGCGGCGCTGGATAAAATCACGATACGTCCCGCGTCCGCCTCCTTGACCTGCTCCAGTAGGTACTGAATCAGCACAAAATGGCCTATGTGATTGGTGACAAACTGCATCTCCAGCCCGTGGGCATGATTGAGCTGGTTGGGGGCCATAATCCCAGCGTTCGTTATCAACACGTCTATGGGCATTGCCATAGTGCGTATGCTCTCACCCGCCGCCTTCACAGAGGCGAGCTCACTCAACTCACATGCTAGCGGTGTGGTTTTTCCCGCGACACTGTCACACGCTTGTCGGGCTTTTTCCAGCGTTCGAGCTAACCCAATCACATGCGCGCCGCGCAGACACAACACGCGCATACTCTCCAAGCCAAGGCCAGAATTGACACCCGTGATAACGATCGTCTTTCCCGTCAGGTCTAGACCCTCAGTGACCTGCTCCGCTGTCGATTTCCTGTTAAAGCCCATAACTGTCTCCTCCTGTTTAACTGTCGGGCAATGATCAATAGATAGTAGATTGTAGCTGACCTAGAACATTAAAGGTCCCCCAATATTCATCGCATTCATCCGGGCTGTCC
>JAPKBI010000332.1 GCA_028823475.1 Halioglobus sp.
AATCATGTCATTGCATGTATCACCGAGACGAGCCCAGCGGTTTCAGTAAACGTAGTGGCGGGCTTCTTTCATGATCCAGGAGATGATGCTAATCCTGAGACCAGAATAGGAGTGATTTCAAGAATGAATGAGTAATTATTTCGAGATTTCTGCAATGCCTTTAAATAATTGAAATATGAAATATAGACAAGAACTAACTACATCTATTAAAGGAACCTCAATATGAAACATCGTTCTAAGCAAATGTATCTAATTGCACTGTTGCTTGTTTTTTGTTCCGGGGCTTGGGCTCAGCAAGTTTTGCAGCCCACTGATGATTGTCGAGATCATGCCGCCTCCGATATTGTGACTTTTGCCGATGCAGTTTTGGAAGCGGAGGTGCGCAAGGCTTTGTCACTCGGGCCACAAGAAACTCTAAGCTGCGGTCGAGCCGCGCAATTAGCGACGCTGCGTGCCCCCGGCGGAGGAGCGAGAAGATCGGTTTCAGGATCGCCTGAATGGGTTGACCCGGAACACATATTTCATGACCTTTCCGGAATACAAAACCTCAAAGGTTTAACTAACCTCGCACTATCAAATCGAGGCCTATCCGACATTAGCCCTTTAGCTAAACTTACCGAATTGACGCATTTGAACCTCCATACAAACTGGATTTCTGACATCAGTCCCTTTCGTGATTTGACTAAATTAGTTGATCTGCGTATTGCAGAAAATCCTTTAAGCGATATTAGCGCCCTGAGTGAGCTTACAGAATTGAGAGTACTTCGCATGCATCGTCACGGCGACTTCATAGGCGGTCAAAACCCTAGGACGCATATGGGGGCGACAGGATTGCTGTTGACAAATTCCGTTACCGATATTAGTCCTCTGGCGAAACTAACCAAGCTAGTGGATCTTAATATTCATACTCAGGATATAAGCGACCTGACACCATTGAGCGGTTTGACATCACTGATTGAACTGCGGCTAGCGGCCAACTCGTTCACCGATCTCAGCCCATTGCGCGGACTCAGCACTCTCGAGTATCTAGAACTTACTGGCAATGACATAACCGACATAACGCCACTGAGTGGCTTGACGAATCTTATGCAGCTTGATCTTCGCTTCAATCCTGATTTAACTACTATTCAAGCGTTGTTTGAAAACCCGGGTATTGGGGCTGGAGACATCGTCGAGCTGAGACATACCAATGTGTCATGTACAGATCAGGCGCGGCTGGCAGAAAAAGGGGTGGAAGTTCGTACCGAATTGTTTTCTTCTTGCGCTACTGCCACCAGACAGAGATAAGACTAGACAAAGCAATAAACAGGTGTCTGAAATTGCACCCTGGGAACTTTATGAAAGCTACTAAATTACAGAGACGGCCAAGCCGAGTCGCATCGCATATAGTTACACTTGTTCTCGCAGTATCGAGTGGCCTTTCAATCAACCTATCAGCCCAGACTGATTTGCCGCCGCTTGCCGATAGGGATCGGGCAATGACCATGCCGGGAGAATTCGTTCTCGCAAGTGTTGGTGACTTGATGATACGCCGCCCCGCATCCCAGCTCGCCGACCCCGAAGTACAGGCAGTTTTTGACTTGATAAGAAGTGCCGATCTTGCAGTGGCAAACATGGAGGGTGAGTTGGCGAATCTGCGAGAATTCGATGCCCCCCTCAATGGTTTTGTCGGTAGCCATAAGGTCGCAGCAGATCTCAAATTGATGGGGTTTGACATGGTCAATCGCGCTCAGAATCATCTCCTTGATTCTGAGTTCGAGGGCATGTTTTCAACGAACGCTTTGCTGGATGAAGCAGGGATTGTTCATGCGGGCAGCGGTAGAAACCTCCAAGAAGCGGCCGCACCGGCTTTTCTCGAATTGGCAAAGGGGCGCGCAGCGTTAGTCGGCGCCCATGCCCCCATCTTTCCAGAACACTATCGACTCGCGGCAACCGCTCGTAACGGAAACTTGGGAGGAAGAGCCGGCCTCAACATGCTCAACTATAGAGAGACTATTTTGGTATCCCAGCAGCAGTATGTTGCGCTGCAGCAAATTCGCGAAGGGTTCCTGGAATACCGAGACAACTATGACAATCCGCGCCCCGTAGTCAGTGCTTCGCCCGATACGGGTATAAGCATTCCTGCCTCGAGTTCCGGACGCAATGACCCCAGGTATCGAGTAACTCGGGGCGATGAAATTCCAGGCACAGTTGCGTATACCTTGAATGGCAATGACGTGAACCGCATGCTCAGGAATATTCGCAATGCCCGCCAGCTAGGGGATTTCGTTACTGCAGCCGCTCACATTCATCAGAGTCAGTCGGTCGTGGAGTTTCAGCATTTGAGCACGCGCCCGCCGGAGTTCTATGTGGATCTGGCTCACAAGGCTATCGATGCAGGGGCCGATGCGTTTGTTGGCACGGGAGTGCAAACACTACGTGGCATTGAGATATATGAAGGTAAACCCATTTTCTACGGCTTGGGTGAATTTTTTCGGGAAGCACAGTGGGAGCTGGAGCTGGTTGTCGGTGCTGTCGACGCAGACTCACAAAGGAGAATGCAGCAGTTCTCGCGAAATTTTGGCGGTTCCAGCCAGTCTTTGGAAAGCGTGGTTGCAACGAGCCATTATGAAGACGGTGTTCTAAGGGAGGTGCGACTTTACCCGATAGAGCTAGGGATAAACGGTCCTGACTCAAGGCTTGGCATTCCGCGCATTGCCAAAGAGAGTCATGCTCAACTAATTCTGGAACGTGTTGCATCCCTGTCAGATCAATGGGGAACTACAATCGAAGTTGAAGGGAGTGTAGGTGTAATACGTGTGCAATAATACAGTCTCTTATCAGCGTGAACCGAGCATTTCAATTATGCCAAAACTGAACCATTCCCAAGTCCATCAGATAGTAGCGGTTATATTTTCGCTCTTTTTTTCTGTTACTGGATTCTCTCAGGTCACGGATGCCCGTTTCGCCCCCAGCGATGACTACAGCATCGACGAGGCTTTCTTCAAACTGCCGCCGGGCAGATCAGTCGGTGCTACCTCCGGCCTGGGAATTCACCCGGATGGTTCGGCTTTCTGGGTCTTTGATCGCTGCGGTGCCCAAGATTGCCGAGGTTCAGATCTTGCCCCAATTATGAAATTCGATCG
>JAPKBI010000333.1 GCA_028823475.1 Halioglobus sp.
ATTGCATCGAGTTTTAGTCGCGCCGGAAGATCTGGCATAAGGAACTGAGGTTGAATCCAACCGCTGTTGCCATTTTCCATAGTGACTTCTAACCACGATCCGTCAGCAAGCGAGCTGTTGACGGTCAGGCGGGTTCCTGAGGGAATGCCGCGGTGAACGATGCGGTAATTGTTGCCGGCTCCACTGCGCAGAGGAACAAACTGTTTGTCGCTGACATAGCGTATCTCCGCAGCGTCGATGGAGAACGAAAAGAGTAATGAGAGTAGTAGTACAGATCCGGAAGGTCGCAAAGTGTGTTCCTTATAATCAGCTCAAAAACATGGAGATACTGAGGTTATGTTAGGCCGAGCGTGCATGGTACCGTGCCATGATGCCCAATAGAACCCGACGGGTGAAGAAGTTGAAGTTCAGGGCAGTACCAGTTTGTAAGGCTTGACGGTGATCTTGCTGAATACGCCGGCGGTCACGTACGGATCTAGATCAGCCCAGGCGGTGGCGGCCTCCAAACTGTCAAACTCAGAAATAATAAGGCTTCCAGTGAAGCCGGCCTGTCCAGGCTCTTCTGTGTCCAGAGCTGGGTGGGGGCCTGCGGCTAGAAGCCTTCCCTGATCGGCCAGTGATTGCAGGCGAGTCAGATGGGCCGCGCGAGCACTTTGGCGCAGTGGCAAGCTGTTTTCAACGTCTTCACACAATATTGCGTAGTACATCCTCGAATAATCTCCGTCAGGTGTTAATCGTCCTGCTGCAGCACTTGTTTTTTTGCCGCATCGTCTTTGAGATGGGGGCTGATAATCAAGGCTGTTAGAATGGTCAATAACAGGGTGAATCCGATCGCCGAATACAATTTGTAGCTGACCCAGGTCTCTTCACTATAGCCGTAAGCGACGACCAGGTTGAGTGTGCCTACGATAAAAAAATTTGTAACCCATATGAGGTTAAGCCGGGTCCATATTACCTTGGGTAGGTGGAGCTGACTGCCCAGTGTGCGCTCCATCAGGTTCTTGTCGCCGACGAACTGGGAGATTCCGAATGCAAGCGCGAGGGCCCAGTTAAAAATGGACGGTTTCCACTGAATAAACATCTGATTGCGAAATATCAATGTGGCCCCACCGAATATCAGTACCGCCAGCAGCAACCAAAGCAGGCGCTTTTCAAGCTTGCGCGTTAGTGCGTAGACAAAAATCACCTGTAGCACAGTTGCTACCATCATCGCAGCGGTGGCGGAAAATATTCCGTCGAATTCATAGTGCCAGCCTGCTAGGTTGATACTCTGACCATCAAGCTGATAGACAATAAAAAACAGTGCAATGGGGACGAATTCAGCGATTTGCTTCATAGATTCTGTAGTGCTCCGACTGTTACTATGTGTGATGACTAGATTACTTGACCCGCTTCAAGGTCGCCTTGCCAAGTGTAAAGACTGTGTTGATTGATTTCCACACCCATACCAGCGCCTCTGATGGGGCGCTTTCTCCTTGCGAACTGATGGCGCGAGCCGCAGCCAGTAAGGTGGAATTGCTGGCAATTACTGACCACGACACAATGGCAGGATACGAGGCAGCGGCAGCTTATCATACGGAGAATCCCAGTGGTATGCGGCTTATTCCGGGTATCGAACTCTCCTGCCAATGGTCGGGCGTCACGATCCATATTCTGGGCCTAGGAGTAGACTGTGAGCATCCGGTGATGCGTGCAGGGCTGGAGCGCATGGCTGCAGCAAGGAAGGAGCGTGGCGCTAAGATAGCCAGCCGGCTGGAGTCTCGTGGTTTCGACGGAGCTCTCCAGGGTGCTTTGATGCAGGCTGGGGACAGTCAGTTAGGGCGACCGCACTTTGCTGCATGGATGGTAGAGCAAGGCCACGTTAGGGACCCTAATCAGGCCTTTGATCGCTATCTGGGTCAGGGCAAGATTGGAGACGTTAAGGCCTTCTGGCCGGAACTGGCTGAAGTGACTCAGTGGATCGAGTCCTCCGATGGTGTGGCCGTTATTGCCCACCCACTGAAATACCGCTTTACTGGCGCGAAATTGCGACGCTTTATAGCCGCTTTTGTAGCGGCAGGAGGCCGCGGAATGGAGGTCCTAAGTGGCCGTCAAACCAGCGATCAAACAAACCATCTGGTCCGTCTGGCGCGAGATTTTGATCTAGAAGTCTCCGTTGGCAGCGATTTCCATCGGGATGCCCCCTACAGCGCCCCCCTCGGTGTAGAGTCATCACCCTTTGGGGGTTTACGTGGTGTATGGCAGCGCTGGTAAATCTTAACCCAACTAACACTAAAAGAATAAGAGACACACCGTGAGCCAGTTTTATCAGATTCATCCAGAAAATCCGCAGGCACGCCTGATACGCAATGCTGTTGATATCATCCACAAGGGCGGAGTGGTGGTCTATCCCACAGACTCTGCCTATGCTCTAGGTTGTCATATCGGTGATAAAACGGCGTTGGATCGAATTCGGCGTATTCGCAAGCTTGACGACAAGCACAACTTTACTTTGGTGTGTCGTGATCTGTCAGAGATCGCCACTTACGCCAAAGTGAATAACACGTCGTATCGACTGTTACGCCATACCACGCCTGGCCCCTATACCTTTATCCTGCAGGCCACAAATGAAGTGCCACGGCGCCTGATGCATCCCAAGCGAAAGACGGTCGGGTTGCGCGTGCCGGATAATGCCATTGCTGCAGCTTTGCTGGCGGATCTGGGTGAGCCGTTGATGAGCGTCACGCTTATAATGCCGGGGGATGAGTTTCCTCTTACTGACCCCTACGATATCCGCGACACGCTGGAGCATGAAGTTGATCTGGTGATTGACGGAGGTTATTGCGGTATGGAACCGACTACGGTTGTAGATTTGGCTGACGATAGGTCGGTGATATTGCGCGCGGGCAAGGGAGATGTCACTCCCTTTGAGAGTTAGAAACTGGAATGGCTAAAACTGGGGAAACTACGATTTTTTGTTTCGACTGTAGTCAAGAATAGCGATCAAAATGCCACCTTAATTTATAATTTCAGCAAGAGAGCACTCACGATAGTATTATTTAGAGCCAGTTTGAGCGACACATATAATGATTTATCTGCAGAAAGGACCATTCGAAATGAGTTTATTTGATCCCGAAAATTCCAC
>JAPKBI010000041.1 GCA_028823475.1 Halioglobus sp.
CAAGAGGCCATGCGACAGGCTGGAAAGACGGCCGCTGACATCGATTCCGTTATAGTCGCCGCATCAAATATGCAGCGTCCCTACCCCGCCATCGCTGTTGAGATCCAGGACGCACTCGGGATCAAAGGATACGGTTTTGACATGAACGTGGCCTGTTCGTCTGCCACCTTTGGCATTCAGCAAGCTCGAGACGCCGTTAGCGCAGGGAGCGCGCGATGCGTGTTAATAATCAACCCGGAAATTTGTAGCGGTCACTTGAATTTTCGTGATCGTGACTCGCATTTCATTTTTGGTGATGTGTCTACTGCCATTATCGTTGAGAGGGCGGCTACCGCAACCAGTAGCGAGCAATACGTTATCATAGACAGTAAGTTGCAAACGATTTTCTCCAACAATATCCGCAATAATTTTGGCTTTCTCAATCGGGGCGACGAGTCCGGGACTGGCTCAACAGATAAATTATTCATGCAGGAAGGCCGTAAAGTATTCAAAGAGGTCTGTCCGGCAGTGGCCGCGCAAATATCGAGTCAATTAGAATCCCTTGGCATTTCACCCGACCAACTCAAGCGACTGTGGCTCCATCAGGCAAACCTCAGCATGAATCAATTGATCTCCAAGCGCGTTCTCGGTCGAGACGCTAGCGCTGATGAAGCGCCGATTATTCTCGATGAATATGCCAACACTAGCTCAGCCGGTTCGATAATAGCGTTTCATAAGCATCGGGCCGATTTGAGCAGTGGGGACTTGGGAGTGCTATGCTCTTTTGGCGCCGGCTATAGCATCGGCAGCCTGATACTCAAAAAAGTATAAGCCGCTTCTAATCGTTTATTGCTGGTGAGCCCATTTTTGCTTGGCTGCGGCGTCAACAAACGCATCAGCGAATAATGCGCGGGGGTATTAGTGATTACCCAGCAGAGCTCTTAACGCAATCAACAGCGCTTCATTATCTTCATCGGTGCCTATAGTGATGCGAAGATGGTTATCGATTCGTGGCTTATCGAAATACCGCACGAGTATGCCCTGATCCCTCAGACCAGAAAATAATTCGCTAGCGCTATATCGCGGATGAGATACCAAGATGAAATTGGCGCCTGACGGCAAACTATCAAATCCCAGTTCGCCCACCGCAGAACACAGCGTTTTACGTGTGCTAATCACTCGCTCGCAACTATGGCGAAAATAATCCTCATCCTCTATCGATGCCAAAGCGGCCCGCTGCGCAACAATGTCCAATGGATAGGAGTTAAAGGAATTCTTCACGCGCCCAAGGGCCTCTATCAGTGTTTTACTGCCCATGGCAAACCCGACCCTCAGGCCGGCTAATGCTCGAGATTTAGAGAGCGTCTGCACGACTAAAAGATTATCGTATTCATCGATCAATTGTGTCGCGGATTCTCCGCCAAAATCGATGTAGGCTTCGTCAATCACGACTACCGACTCAGCACTCCGTTGCAGCAAATTGCGAATAGAATCAAGACTCATCAGCATACCCGTGGGGGCATTCGGATTAGGAATAATGACACCGCCATTTTTAGCCGGGTAGGCAGCGGGGTCGATACTGAAATTCTCTTCTACTGGGATCGTCCTATAAGCAATATCAAACATCGCAGACCAAACCGGATAGAAGCTGTAACTGACGTCAGGGAAATACAGCGGCAGACTGTGCTTGAGTAATGCCATAAATGTCAGTGCAAGGACCTCGTCCGACCCGTTGCCCACAAAGACCTGCTCAGTCTGCAGACCGCAGCGAGCGGCTATGGCTTGCCTCAGAACAACGGACTCGGGATCAGGATACAACCGCAGCGCATCAGCGCTGACCGCACTAATGGCCTCCAATACGCGAGGGGATGGCGGGTAAGGGCTTTCGTTGGTGTTGAGTTTAATGAGTTTATCGAACACGGGCTGTTCGCCAGGCACATAGGGCGTCAGCGTATTGACCACATCACTCCAGTAACGACTCATGATATGCCCTGACCTTGCACCGGATCGTGCTTGACGGTCCATTTATGCGACAAGCCCGAAACAGTACCGAGCTTCATTAAAAATGGCGTCCCCTAGGGGGTTCGAACCCCTGTTACCGCCGTGAAAGGGCAGTGTCCTGGACCACTAGACGAAGGGGACGCAACAACTTTTTGCGTTCGTTAAAACGCGGGCCTATTGTACCCAAGCCCATCTGTGATGCAAGTTTCGCAGCATGGTGTTAAGACACAAAATTAGGTGACCACCGCGGCAGTCGCAGATTATCGACACCATAGCGTATTAGTACTTAAAGCCAGTATCGAGTTGTATTCGCTCGTAGCTCGCATCGTCACCCAACTCAACGCCGGCAGTATTGTTGAAGTAGTAGGTGCTGCCCACATACCATTTATCATCGACAGCGTATTTTGCCGAGAAAGTACTGCCCTTTCCGTCCGTACCGCCTCCGGCAAAATCAGAGTCCGTAATCAGACCCAGAGTCGCATTCGCGTCAAGGTTTTCGTATTGATACTGCACCTGCCAATCACCCTTTTTCTTGATATTACCAAGCAGTATTCCTGCAAGATAACCGGTGTCAAACTCGTCGGCCTCACTGTTTTTGACGTAATCTACGAATAGACCCAAGGGCATATCAAACGCGATCAGGTCTAGCGCTATTGAAGCATTATAGAGTTTGTAGTCGTAGGCATAGACCTCAACCCCATTATCAAGGACGGAGGAGTTGCCATAAAAATTATCGTCATAGATGGCGCTATCGCCTTTCAGCGGTATATCAATATAGCCTGCAGCGGCGGTCAGCGTAGCCCCCTCAAACAGTTGAAAGTTAGCGCCGATCTGAGCGACCAAGATGCCAGATTCACTCTTCTTGCTATCGCTTTCGATAAAGTTGTACAACGCATTCGCGAAGAACATGTCATTTGCCCAACCCACAGCCAGACCCTCTTGACGAAAGTCCCCATCAAAAACTAACTGGCTTTTCTCGGGAATATAGTAAGGGTTAGCAAAAATACCACCGGTGACATAGGCGCCCTCAATCGGTCTCCAGGTAGCGTAGGCCAGATCAAGATTAATGTCTTTGCTGGCGCTGCCATCACCCAGCGTCTGGTTACTTGACACGGGGCTATTAGACCCCGTGGCGAGGCCAAACCCGACCTCTGTGGTGTCGCTGATTTTGGCCATCAGAGCCGGACGAGCTCGGATACGCCAGCGCTCGCGGTCATCCGTGTCCTCTCTATCGATCGCTTCATATCGGAAGCGGTAATCTCCTTTCCACTTGATCTTCTCAGACCAAGACATTTTATGGGTCTTGTCCCGCAGTGAACCTACCTCAGCATTAGTAATGGCAAGGTCTTCCATTATGACGGCATTCTTGCTCACCGCCCGCAACTGCTGATTCTCAATTTCCAGTGCATCCACACGTGCGCTCATGGCTTCAAATTGCGCCTTAAACTGCTCCCATTCGGCTTGAGGAACTTGGGCATTAACGCCCGTAGACCCAATAATGCCAAAGACTGACGCCGCAAAAACCGACTTCTTCATTCTAGTCTCCCCTAAATAGACCGCTGACCTACGCAGGCGTCAATATACTGCGGGGAGAAAATTATTCAAAAATAAATATCAGTTTTATGACGAAAAATGCGGATTTTTTACCCATTTGTCCCAAAATTTGACATTGGAAATGCACTGGAGATAAACAGAGTGTCCTCAATGCCGTCTAAAACGTATCAGATCTCTGCAGTTGTTGGACGGCAGCACCACACAGCGCATCATCAGCCGGGTTTTCCGGCATAGGAAAGGTAATACGGCGGGCAAGACCGCCGAAGCGATTGCGGAATATCTCTGCAATCTCACTATAGGTTCCGCGGGGCACAAACTTACTGAGCATGTCGTCGGTGATGATATTCGGCATTTCCTGCCAGTTGCCCTGTCGGGTCATATCTAGGAGTTGCTGGCCCTTATCCTGCCAGCCAAATAACTCCAGACTGGGCCAATAGGCGGGAGTAGAGTACAAGAAACCGAGCAAATTACGCATTTTCTCCCATTCGGCCGCCACCTGTTGCTCGTCCTTTCCGGTCGCCGTCAGAGGTCCGAGCACAAATTTAAAGCCTTCCGCGGAGCGTTGCGCGCTATCAAAGCCGGCCTGCAGTCGTGGCAGGCAAACCTCACGGATATATTCAGGCGGTGTATTCGTCGGGTGAGTAATCATGCCATCCGCTATACGGCCTACCATGGCAGTCATCGCCGGACCCACCGCGCCACACAGGATGGGAATATCAGGATGCTCGATGGGCCCCGGATTGAAAAAAGGCTGTAATTTTGTCAGGGTATAATGCTCGCCCTCAAAGGCTAGACGTTCGCCAGTCTGGAAGCTGTGGAAAACCGCCTTCATCGCCTGCACATACTCGCGCATCTGAGGCACGGGAGAGTCCCAGCGTGCAGAGTAACGCTTTTCAATATTTGCTTTAATCTGAGTACCTAGTCCCACTTCAAACCTTCCGGCTGACATCTTTTGTAAATCCCATGCAGCAATGGCAGAAATCATTGGGCTGCGGGCAAATGCCACAAGTACGGAAGTACTGACGGTCAGTTTCGTCGTCGCGTTGAGCGCCATGGCCGCAAGCAGCAAACCATCATGAACAGCATCTGGTACCTGCAAACCATCAAACCCCATGGCTTCAGCACGCGCAGCATGCGCCCCGATCGCCGCTGGCCCCATATCCTCGGGTGTGGAAGCAAACACTTCAAACATCACTAAGCCCTCCTGTTTTTCGCTGTTAAACACAACGCAGTTTAGGACATAGAAACGTCGACGGATCAAACGAATATTATCTAAAACCGCGAAATACCAACATGTCATACCCGAATCGCAATTTGTGAAGGCTTCAAACGCATCCGCTGGCAAACTGTACGTGCTAGAACGCAGCTATCGGGCTATCCTTGTGACGATCGATAGCAGAATAAAACGCGCTGGTAGCGGGCAGGTAATCTATCTATGGCGATGCGCAACGATTAGCAGAACGGAACAGGACGCAACCTACCAATGTATTTTGACTGCGATTATTATTGGCGCGTTTTGCGCCACGTCTGGACCCTGAACGAATGGCCCGGTCGCAATCGTATGCTCGTCCGCTTACTTGTCCTAGTGCCCCTTAGCACGGTGTTCCACACATTGTGTTTTGTTCTAGACTATCTTTTCTTCCCCCGCCTATGGCGGCAACAAGTGCAACAGCCGATTTTTATCGTCGGCCATGCGCGCAGCGGATCTACACTGACACACCGTATGCTCGCCTCTGACGGAGAATCCTTCAGTTATTTTCTGTACTGGGAGACATTTTTCCCCTCGCTATTACAAAAGAAAATTATTCGGGCACTAGGCTGGGTAGATCAACATCTGTTTGGTGGCCCTATTAAAAGGAGACTCAAAGTCTGGGACGAAAAAATGTTTGGTCAGTATCGGCACATTCACGATATGAGCCTGTGGAATTCCGAGGAAGACCAATTTGTTATGCGCGCAGCGTTCGTCACCCAGCAATGGGCAATTGATGTACCTCTAATGGAGGTTATCGACCTGTTCCATGTTGACCAGATGCCTGACAAAAAAAAGCGTCGGTGGATGCATCACTACCGCGAATGCGTCAAGCGCCAACTGCTACTCAACGGCGGCAATCGCGTTCATCTAAGCAAAAATCCGCTCATGAGTGGATGGATCGAGTCACTGATCGAAACGTTTCCAGATGCACGTATCGCCGTAGTGATGCGTGATCCGACTGAATGCATTCCCAGCGTGCTCAAATTAATGGAGGTTAGCTGGCGCAGTAAAGGTTGGCGGCGAGAGGACTTCGACGAGTCTTTACGCATGTTGACAAATATTTCTTTTGATACTTTTCATCGCCCTCGTGAAGTCCTTGCACGACACCCAGGCACGCCACAAATCGTTGTCGACTATCGAGAACTCACAGCACAGCCTAGAGCAGCCATAATAGAGCTCTATCGTGCCTTCGGCATACCGGTATCTGCCACGTTTGACGCACATTTATTCGCTCAGGAAGACAAAGAGCGCAGCCATAGTACGCGCTTCGAATACAGCATCGAAGACTACGAGTTGTCGCGCGAACGTATCGAAACCGAGCTGTCGGATTTTTTTGATCAGTATCACTGGGCGCGGGAGTCGCAAGCATGAAGTTATTAATAGGCAAGACGGCTTTGGTCACCGGGGCAAGCAGAGGAATTGGTCTGGCAATCGCACGTCGATTTGCCGCGGAGGGTGCTTCGGTTGTGCTGTGTGCTTCTCGCCTTGGCACGCACGGAAAACTGCAGGGTACGCTTGAGGAGGCAGTAGCGCTTATCAAAAAACAGCAGGGACAAGCGGCCGCAGTCGCATGTGACCTCAGCGACGCTGACGCAAGAGCAGACCTGCTGGCAAGAGCTAACCAATACTTCGGTCCAATCGATATTTTAGTCAACAATGCTGCCGCTGCGGACATGATTTTGCCGAGTGCCGTCACCACGGCACAGCGCAATTCTATGTACGACCTCAATGTTAATGTTCCAATAGAACTGGCTCAACAGGCGATGCCGAGCATGCGTGAGCGAGGCGCTGGCTGGATTCTCAATATCAGCTCCCGCAGCTGTGAACAGCCAATAGTACCCTACCGCGACTCGGCTATTGCGGCCCACGTTATTGCAGCTTACGGAGCAACGAAGGCAGCACTCAATCGATACTCCAGCGGTCTGGCCCATGAGGTTGCAGAACACGGTATTTATGTTAATACCCTGGCCCCCGAGAACATCGTTCTCACTTCAGCCGCAGAGTATGTGCGAGATATCGCCAGACGCAATCCAGACATGGCTGAACCGGTGGAGATGATGGCGGAGGCTGCGTTGGCCTTGTGCCATGGGACGACTGTCGGACAAGTGTGCTACAGCAGACGACTGGTGCACAGCATGGGACTTTCGGTTAAATCACTGGATGGCACAACTGTACTAGGCAATGCCCTGCTGCCCGCCGACCTCGATGCGAGTGCATAACCAATCAATACGCCTTCAAGGAAACTAAAAAAATGGACACTGAATTAGGGAATACGAAAGAAGCCTTGCGTGCGGCATGGGATGAGATGATCCAGATGCTCGAGCATGCACGCGATGCGATCGACCAGCCCGACCTGATGCCGGCACCGAGCAATGATCGTAATTTGGCCGAGGGTTACCGTTATTTGATGGGCTTTGTTCATGCAGCTGCAGAGCGCGCATTCCACGATGACCCACAACAGCCACAGTTCCGCAACGCTCTAAGTGTGATTACGCGGGGTACTATCGATAACGCCGACGCCGTTTATTTTTATACGCCAATAGACGGGCGAAAACACTACCTTATTCGAGGTAACGCTGGAGATAGCAGTCATTGGCGAGGAGAAACAACAGTTTCTAGCCTACCCAGGGCGCCGCATTACCTTATCTTCGAGGCTAGCTCTGGATGTCTCGCGGGAGACTCTGGCGATTTATCGGAATTACGTCCTGGCATGAAAACCCAGACGGGAAGATTGGACTCCTCGCTTATTCAGGTAAACCCCGACGGCAGTTTCGACATCCTACTCGCACCCGAGCGACCCGCTGACTATAACGGGAACTTTATTTCCACATTGAAGGTCATCGATAAAGCGCATCCTACCGACCCCGCTATGCAACCTGAGCGATATGCCACTTATGTCAGCGGCAGACAGTTATTCAACGACTGGGAACGCGAAGAGGCTATTCATTTGGAGATTACGCAGCTCGGCAATGAAGGCCGTCACGCGCCCGCCTATTCGCCAGAATGCGCCGCACAGGAAATTCGGCATTTTGGGGAGATCGTGCGAAATCAGATGATCTTCTGGAATGCCTTCTGGACTATCCCTATGGGTACCTATGGTGAGCGCCCGGGCACAATTCCGGGAATAGGTTTTAAACGCAACGCCTTTAACCAGATCAACGCCGCCTCGGGCGCTACCGGTGGAGGCATGAGCACCAACTTATATGCTGGGGGGATCTTTGAACTAGAACCTGACGAAGCTCTGATTATAGAAAATAGGATACAACTACAGCCACATTATGTCGGCTTCCAACTGGGAAACTTGTGGGGTGAGTCTTTGGAATACGCAAACCAAATCGGAAGCCTCAACGGACACCAGATGAGTGCTGACCCAGATGGCGTCATCCGACTTGTGGTGGCGCATAACGATCCAGGCATCCCTAACTGGCTAGACACCAGCGGCCATCGTGAGGGTTTTATGGCACCGCGCTGGGCCTATAGCGAAACGCCGAAGCCAGAACAGTGGCCTAGCATTACACTCAAAAAGGTACCATTCAAAGACATTCGCGCTCATCTCCCTGAATCAACGGCCGTGATCACCCCAGAGCGCCGCAGGGAACAGATAAAGATCAGGCAGCGCCACGTTCAAAGACGTTTTCGGGCATTCTAATTTCGCCAAACAGATTAGTCGTGCGCAGACTATTTCCCACAATTTTATCCATCTCTGCCTTATTGTGTGCAGGACCGTAAATTCGTGGACCCTACACGGCATCCGCAAAAAACTGCAACGAAGTGCATATGAGACAGTGTGCTCCTCGCAACCTCAAGACGTTCTACCGCAGGCTGGCGTTAATATTAATCAACATTTTATTGCCGGGGCATAAATCTGCCTCATCCAACTGGTTTAGGGGCCTCTGGGATGTCTCTAAAACTTCGTGCAGATCGCGAGAATCCTCATTAATATAGATAAGGCCGGTTAGAATGCTGCCCGAATAGCGATGATCTTCCAGTGCGGTGATCGCAGAGCGCCGATCAAACGGATTGAGTGACTCGTCAGCTTTATAAAGACGCAGCGAGGAGCCGTCGTGCATGGTAACTTCATGGCTGGAACCGGGCTGGTATTGGGCAGTAATTTCTTTGTGCATGGGAACAAAATCAATGGTTCCAGTCGCTTCAGAATGCTCACGGACAAACTCGTAGCTTTTGGTGGACTGCGGATTATTATTGAAGGTCACACAAGGTGAGACGACGTCAATAAAGGCAAATCCTCGGTGAGACATGGCGGCTTTAATTAACGGCAAAAGTTGCTCCTTGTCGCCAGAAAAACTACGCGCTACAAACGTCGCACCCATTTGCAGCGCGGTACCGCACAAATCGATAGCACTGTAGATATTAGGGTCACCTTTTTTACTGGCAGAACCTCTATCCGCCGTCGCTGAATCCTGCCCCTTGGTCAGACCGTAGCAGCCATTATTCATAACAATGTAGACCATATTGAGGTTACGCCTCGCCACATGGGTAAATTGCCCCATGCCGATGGAAGCTGTATCACCATCCCCGGATACACCCAGATAAACAAGATCTCGGTTAGCCAAAGCTGCGCCCGTTACTACTGACGGCATACGGCCGTGGACTGAGTTAAAGCCATGTGATTTCCCCAAGAAGTAAGCTGGCGTCTTGGACGAGCATCCGATACCCGACAGCTTTGCTATTTTGTGCGGCTCAATGGAGAGCTCATGGCAGGCCCTTACAATGGACCCGCTAATGGAATCATGGCCACAGCCTGCGCAAAGCGTGGAGATAGTCCCCTCATAATCAGCTTTGGTATAACCCAAATCATTCAGCGGCAAATCCGGATGGCGGAATTTAGGGACCTGATAACTCATAAAGATTCTCCCGCACGAACCAAATTAACATTGCGATGTAGAGGCAAAACATTGTCGCCCTTAAGGTAGTTCTTGATTTGCTTGCCTATGTTGCGCGCGCTAATCGGCGTGCCGTCAAAACACAGTACGGACTTCAATTTGTCAGGCCCAAACTCGAATTCAGCCATTAACAATGTGCGTAACTGGGCGTCTCGGTTCTGCTCGACCACAAAAACTTCTTTGTGTCGTTCAATGTACTCTTGAACTTCATAGTTAAACGGAAAAGCTCTGACCCTCATAGCATTCAGATAGATACCTTCTAACGCTAAATAGTCTAGTGCTTCTAGGCTGGACTCTTCACTGGTACCAAAATACAGCACAGCGGTATCGGTTTGCCTACCACAATCAACCGTAATTGGTGCGGGGACATACTCATTAATCGTATCCCACTTGCGCAACAGGCGTAACATATTCGCCTCGTACTCTTCGCCCTTTTCAGTGTAGACGGCATATTCGTTGCGGGATGTACCTCGGGTAAAAAAAGCGCCTTTAGTGGGGTGGGTGCCGGGATAGGTGCGGTAGCAGATAGCATCCCCATCAACGTCCAGATAGCGACCAAACTCCATGCCGTCTTCCAACTGTTGGGCAGTCATCACCTTGCCACGATCATATTTTCTCGCATCATCCCAGGCTAGGGGTTCTGACATATTATCGTTCATACCAAGATCTAGGTCCGTCATCAGGATAATGGGCGTTTGCAGACGTTCTGCCAGGTCAAACGACAATGCACCAAAGTCGAAACACTCCTTGGGCGTTGAGGGGAATAGTAGAACCTGCTTGGTGTCGCCGTGTGAGGCATAGGCGCAAGCCAAAATGTCCGACTGCTGCGTGCGTGTCGGCATTCCAGTGGACGGACCCGCCCGCTGAACATTAAATAATACTGTCGGTATTTCGGCAAAATAGGCTAGGCCCAAGAACTCACTCATTAGCGAAATACCGGGGCCCGAGGTCGCGGTAAAGGAGCGCGCACCGTTCCAACTTGCGCCAATGACCATGCCAATAGCCGACAACTCATCCTCCGCCTGCACGATCGCATAATTGCGCCTGCCAGTACCCGGGTCAATCCTCACCCGCTTGGCATATTTCTCAAACGCGTCGACAACAGAAGTAGACGGCGTTATTGGGTACCACGCTGCCACTGTGGCGCCACCATACAGGGCGCCGAGCCCCAAAGCCGTATTACCATCGAGAAGAATCTTGTCGCCAACCTTATCGCTCTTTTCCACGCGTATGCTAAGCGGACACGCAATGTTGGCCTGAGCGTAGTGGTACCCCAGCTCCAGAGCATGAGTATTCGGCAGCACCAAGTTCTTTTTCCCTTTAAATTGATCCTCCAAAAGACCTGTCAACACTTTAAAATCAATATCAAGCAACGCAGCCAGCGCACCGACATAAATGACATTCTTGAACAATTGTCGCTGCCGTGGATCATCGTAATTTTCATTGCAGAGGCGGCTAAGAGGCAGACCAATAATAGTGATGTCGTCGCGCCAAAGACGCAGATCAAGCGGTTTGGTATCGTCATAGATGAAATAACCGCCAGGTAAAACCTCACGAATATCGTCCGCCATGCTCTGGGGGTTCACAGAAAGTGCGATATCAATGCCACCTCTGCGACCGAGATAACCCTTATCGTTGACCCGCACCTCGTACCATGTCGGTAAGCCCTGAATGTTTGAGGGAAAGATGTTTTTGGGAGACACCGGTACGCCCATCCGAAACAGGGCCTTGGCAAACAGATTGTTGGCGCTGGCGGAGCCTGTACCGTTAACATTAGCAAACTTGATCACGAAGTCATTGATCGACTCAATACGCTTCATGGTTACTGGCCCGCCTGACTGACATTATAGAGGAACTTTTGCATATCCCAGGCAGTCGTTGGGCAGCGTTCTGCACATAAGCCACAGTGCAGACAAACGTTCTCGTCCTTCACCATCACCCGCATGGTCGGCAGGTCGGCTGAGATATAAAGATCCTGTGTCAGTTCAGGAGCTGGCGCTTCGAGACGACCACGCAAGTCATCTTCTGAACCATTGGTAGTAAAGCTAATGCAATCGGTTGGACAGATGTCGATACAGGCATCACACTCAATGCAACGCAACTCATCAAATACAGTCTGTACATCACAATTCAAGCAACGCTCTGCTTCCTTAAAACCCGTGGCAATATCAAACCCCAGTTCGACCTCGACTTTGCGGTCTTTCAGCGTCTTCTGCAAAGGCGCCAGCGGCACGATATAACGCTGGTCGTTTTCGACGGCATTGTCGTAACTCCATTCATGCACACCCATTTTCTGGCTGGCCAAGGTGACATGGGGAGGCGGTCTTTTGGCCACATCTTCGCCGCGACAAAACAAATCAATACTAACGGCCGCCTGATGCCCATGCGCAACAGCAGTAATAATATTTTCTGGTCCAAAGGCAGAATCGCCACCAAAGAATACCCTCTTATTCGTGGACTGAAACGTCGCCTTGTCTACCAACGGCATGTCCCATTTGTCAAACTCAATGCCGAGGTCACGCTCTATCCACGGAAAGGAATTTTCCTGTCCGATGGCCATCAACACGTCATCTGCTTCCATGAAGACCAGGCCGTCCTTAATAGGAATCAGCGTACGATTACCCTCTTTGTCGTACTTGGCCTCAACCTTCTCAAAGTTCATGCCCTTGAGTTTACCTTCCTCTACCACGAACTCTCGAGGCACATGGTTGTTGAAAATAGGGATGCCCTCATGCGCCGCATCTGCTTTCTCCCACGGAGAAGCCTTCATATCCTCGAAGGGGCTACGCACGACTACCCTGACATCTTCCCCTCCCATTCGCCGAGACGTCCTGCAACAGTCCATTGCCGTATTGCCGCCACCGAGAACCAGAACACGCTTACCAATACTCCGCGTGTGCTCAAATGCGACGCTGGACAGCCAATCGATGCCCAAATAGACATTTGACATGGCATCCTCAAGACCGGGCAAGTTAAGTCCTTTGCCTCTTGGGGCTCCGGTACC
>JAPKBI010000334.1 GCA_028823475.1 Halioglobus sp.
GATGAGAGTGATGAGGTTGTAGAATTGGCGAAGTTCAAGGTCTGGTATGAGGGGCGTAGTATTCCGTTCCTCGAAGATGCACTCGTCGATTACTCCAAGGATAGAATGGGTGGTCAACTGACTATCAAGGCCCCTAACGCAAAGTTGCCGAGGGTCAATGATGATAGTTCGTTAGAAGATCGGGTGAATTACGTCTTGCACAATGAGGTTAACCCGGCGCTGGCGTCTCACGGGGGGGAAGTGAGCTTGGTAGAGATTACCGACACCATGGTTGCAATATTGCAGTTCGGTGGCGGGTGCCAAGGTTGCAGTGCGGTGGATCAGACCCTCAAGGGTGGCGTGGAAAAAACCCTACTGGAGCAAATTCCACAGCTGACGGGTGTGCGAGATACTACCGACCACAGCGATACTTCACAGGCCTATTACTGAGTTAACCCGCCACCAGCCTTACCCGTTAAGGTTTGCCTGCCCGCAAGGGTTTTAGCAGCGGGCAATGAGAGCGGCTTTCAGCGTATCACGCATAGCCCGCAGGCTTGCCTCCGTAGTTGCCCAATCGATACAGCCATCGGTGACGGACACGCCATATTTTAAGTCGTCAAGGTTTGCCGGAATATCCTGATTCCCGGCATGTAGATTGCTCTCTATCATCAGGCCGATAATTGACGTGTTCCCTTTCAGAATCTGATTAGCCACGTTCTCTATTACCAGCGGCTGTAGTTCAGGTTGTTTACTGGAATTGGCGTGACTGCAGTCGACCATGATATTTTTGGACACTCCGGCTTTAGCCAGCGCATCTTCGCAAAGTTTGATGTTCATCGAGTCATAGTTAGGACCCGCGGTTCCGCCGCGCAAGACGATATGGCCGTAGGCATTACCCCGTGTAGTGAATACTGAAACCTGCCCCTGCCCATTAATGCCCAAGAAGCGATGGGCCTTGGCTGCTGAATGGAGTGCATTGGTGGCGACGGTCAGGCCACCGTCGGTGCCGTTCTTGAATCCGACTGCACTGGATAGGCCACTGGCCATTTCACGATGGGTTTGCGATTCAGTGGTGCGCGCCCCGATGGCTGTCCAACTGATTAAATCCTGTAAATATTGTGGGGAAATAGGGTCCAATGCCTCGGTCGAGGTTGGCAGGCCGATTTCTAGGATATCCAGGAGCAATTTACGAGCAATGTGCAAGCCCTCCTCAATCCTAAAGGAGTCATCGAGGTGGGGGTCGTTAACTAAACCCTTCCAGCCTACAGTGGTACGAGGTTTCTCAAAGTAGACACGCATGACAATATAGAGAGTATCTGAAAGTTCGTCGGCCAGTATCTTCAGGCGACGGGCATATTCCAGAGCGGCACTAGGATCATGAATGGAGCAGGGACCCACCACAACAAAAACACGAGGATCCTGACGATCCAAAATGCCCTCGATCACTGTGCGACTGGCCGCAAGTGTGTCGTGAATTGATTCTGACATTGGCAGGGCTGATTTTAACAGCTCAGGCGTAATCAGTATGTCCTGCGAGTCGACATTGATATTGTGAACATCGATGTTGCTCATCGTTGGTTACCTGATAAAGTGATCTAGCTATTTTCAAGCCAGATGGGTCTGGTTCGCAGTGATTACATCGAACCGACCTCGGGCGCCGAATTTTATAGTAGTCCCAAGGCTTTGTGTAGGCATCATAGGCACTTAAACCGTGTCGCAGGAGAGTAAATTGGCCCAAGGCCTCTACGATATTACCCCGCTTGAGCCATTTATCAGTGAAGGCTGCACATTGCTAACGCCTAACTACCGCTTGGCCAGACGTATTAAGGCCGAGTGGGATGCTCGGTGTATGGCCGCCGGAAAGCAGGTATGGGAGCCTCTTGCGGTGCAACCGTTGGAGAGTTGGCTGCTGGGGCAATGGGAGTTGGCTGTCAACCTGGATCTTTTGCAGCCCATTATGCCTCTTGACCCGAATCAGACCTTGGAGCTTTGGCGGCAGGTAATTTGCGAGCAGGCAGAGCAGTCCTCGGACTATCATCTGTTGCGCCCTGACGTCGCGGCACAGATTGCCAGTTATGCGCGCGATACTTTACAGCGATGGCAGGTCGATATGAATGATCGGGCACTGCGCCAGTCTTTCAAATTAGACCAGGATTGCGGAACTTTCCTCCAGTGGTTAGTACTGTTTGAACGGCGTTTGAGCGCGCAAAGCCAATGCACGCCCGTTGATTGTCTGACGCAATTGCTGAGTATCCCGGGACAACTGCCGGTCGCTCGAGTGGCACTAATAGAATTTGAAGACATTACTCCACTGGAACACTCGGTGCTCGAGTCACTCGGAGCGAGCGTTAGCAGATTCAGCGCCGCCTCACAGCGCGCGAAATGCCTTGCGCATTCCTTTAGTGACAAGCGGGCGGAGTTAGGGGCAGTTGCAACCTGGGCGGCTAATCTTCACCATGCTGATCCGAAGGCGACCATTGGCATTGTGCTAGGCGACATGGGTGGAGACAGAATTCCGCTCGAGTACCTGTTAAGGCGCGAGTTTGACTGTCTCGGCAATAATTACACGAGTTTACCAGTGAATTTTTCTACCGGTATCGCTCTTGGCCAGGCACCTCTGGTGCGTGATGCCCTATCAACTCTAGGAATGGGTCTGCAGCACACGACAGTGCACGCAGTTGTCCATGTATTGCGTTCGCGATTCCTCGCGCTACCTGATGCGCAAAGTGCGCTGGCCCAATGTTTTGTGACCTCGCTTTACAAAGAGGGCAGCGAGAGACTGCTAATTGCTGACCTACGCTATGCGGCAGCCAACGTGAGCTTGGGTGAGGAAAGGGGCCTGGTACTGGCGCGCTACTTGCGCGGCCTGTCTGAAATGAGAGAGTTGCGCCCAGCAGCCTTGCCCTCGCGGTGGGTTGAACATTTCAGCAGCATACTGTCCCTGTTTGGCTGGCCCGGTAATCAAGGACTAGATTCTCTGGAGTACCAGCAACTGGAGCTGTGGCAGCGGACGCTCGAAGAGTTTAAGACCTTTGATTCGGTCTGCGAAACTATGCACTACGCTGAGGCATTACAGTTGCTGCGTGATTGTTGTCATCGACAGATATCTCAAC
>JAPKBI010000335.1 GCA_028823475.1 Halioglobus sp.
CTTCATAGATGTAATTGAAGGCCTGTGACTTTGCACACACATAGCCTTTTGAGCGATGATCGTCAGGATCGCCCTTTATAGATACGATTTTTTTTTGATCGCGGTCCACCTGAATAATCAGACCACAGCAGGCTTCACAGGTAGGGCAAATTCTCCGGAGAGTTTCAATGTTGTCAGACATCTTTAATCCTTTTTAAATGACAAGCGGTGGCAGCACGCAACAGTAGCTGGTCCATAACAAAAGGTAATAGGCTCTGTCCGCGCGGTGGGGAATTTCGCAGCACTAGTTCAATGCGGCGCGCATCTTCGCTACTTAAGTACTGTAATTCAGGGGCAACCAAGGCAGCAATATTGTCGCCATAGGCTTCGGCTAAAATGCAATCCATAACAATTGCTTGGCTCAATATTGAAGACGTGCTGCTCAATTCCTCGTCTTCAAGACCGGCCTGCTCGAGCACTCCTACCAGTTGTGCCTGTATACGTAACCATTGGCTGGAAACCTGTCGGCTTTCACCTACCAACTTGGCTACTTGGGGGTATACGCTAAAGTGAGTCTGTACTTGCGACACCCATTGCCTCACTTTGCCTTGCCAATCAGGAGCCGTTAATTGCAATGTCAGTCTAGCTAGAACTAGCTCAGATACACCTAGCAGCAGATCGTCGCGATTTTGAATATGGGTATACAGCGACATTGGCGCGACATTTAATTGGCGGGCAACACCGTTTATGGACACTTCCGAGATGCCGCTTTCCAGTAAGCGCAAAGCAGCGAGAAGTACCTGCTCACGAGACAGCCGTGCTGGTCGACCCCGCTTTACAAGCGCTGCGCTACTGGTCATGCCCCACCTCTAATTAGCGACGATATCCTTGTCGCTTGATTTAGCGTATAGCATACGGTAATGTTTCCTATTATAGCTGTCAAGCGATCCTAACGCCTTAGTCCCTATATCAAGGATGCTAAAAATGGTTACCACAAAACGTACGTTTTGCTCCCTCTGTGAATCTTTTTGCGGTCTTGAAGTAGATGTCGAAAATAACAAAATTGTCGACATTCGGCCAGACAACGACCATGTCGTCAGCCAGGGCTATGCGTGTGTTAAGGGTACTAAATTTGATTCGGTGCAACACAGTCCAGATCGCATAAAAGAACCACAGAAGCGTGTAGGCAATGAATGGCACTCTATTGGCTGGGACCAGGCCTTAACAGAAATTGCCGATAAAATCGCACAGATTAAGCGAGACCATGGGGCACAATCTGTCAGTCATTTTGTGGGAGCTCCCGGTGGTGCCAATTTACTGGCGCCCGTATTCAGGGGGGAGCTGTACAAAGGGCTGGGTTCAAATCGCATGTATGGCACTGGCACCTGCGACACCATGAATAAGTTTCGTGTCAACGGCGACATGTATGGCTCACCGATGCGGCTGGCTTACCCGGATGTCGATCATACTCAATTTATGATGATTCTTGGAGCCAACCCTCTCATCTCTGGCAACACCCTGTATCACTTGCCCCGCTCGCGTGAACGTTTTGGCGATGTTATTGAGCGCGGTGGTCGGGTTGTCTTTATTAACCCCCGACGAATCGAAAGTGCGAGTAACGCCGAGCACCTATTTATTCGCCCCGATACCGATGTGTATTTCTTGGCCGCCTTCTGCAATGAGATCATTCGGCGCGATGCAGTTGCGCATGAGCGCATCGAAAGAACCATGAAGAACTTTGATGTGTTGAAACAAACCGTATCGCCATGGACACCGGAGCGGCAGGCAAAGGTTACCGGTATTTCTGCATCGGCTCTCACCGATTTGGTAGACAGCTATGTGAGCGCGGGCGCCGCGGCATTGAATATGGCGACCGGTGTTAATCAGGGTCGCAGCGGCACACTGTGCTATTGGCTGCTGGAATCGATCAGTGCCATCTCCGGTAACTTCGACCGCAAAGGCGGCAATTTGATCGGTGAGGGTATTATTGATTTTGCAAGCCAAGCAAAAGACGACCCTCAAATGAAGCTGGGGTTTCACCGTGAAGATGATCTCCCCACTGTGAGTGGGCAGCAGGCTGCGGGCATGGTCGCCGATGACATTCTCAATGGCCACGTGCGAGGTATGATTGTTGAGGCCTCGAACCCTTTGTTAGCGTGTGGCAATCCGGATGGACGCCTGCAGCGAGCGATGAGTGAATTGGATCTGCTGGTTAGCGTAGATCTATTTCGTAATGAAACAGGGAACCTGGCGCACTACATATTGCCGGCAACGACTTGGATGGAGCGTAGCGGCATGCCTTATGCCTTGCAGTCCTTTGTCGGCTGCACGGCAACTCCCTATTTATATGCCTCAGGGCCCGCGCTGGAGCCGCCACCCGGAGTGCGCCACGAATGGTGGATCTATGTGCGCCTAGCAGACAAACTGGGTGTCACGCTTTTTAATAATAAATTTATGAGCGGATTTCTCAAACTGGCGGCAAAAGTTGCCTATACGCGCTTTGAGTTTATCAAGGTGCCAGAGCTGATAATCAATGGGATGCTGAAAAAAGCCGGTCAACCAAGCCTTAAAAGCATGCTGAAAAATCACCCCCATGGCATTCGCCTGCCTGATAATGAGGGTGATAATTTTCTCGGTACTGACAGGGTGCTAACCGAGGACGGTTTGGTTAACCTTGCACCACAACCTTATGTGGATCGGTTTGATAGCGCTATCGAGGATCTCTATCAAGAAGAGTTGAACAGCTTGGGTAAAATGAAACTGATTGGCAAGCGTGAGGTGAAACGCATGAACAGCTCGTCTGCAAACTCCCCACGACTGGTGAAGGACGGCACCAACTATGCCTATCTCAGCACTCAAGACGCCGACCGCATCGGTATAAATACTTTAGAGCTAGTCGATGTTACCTCGAAGTTTGGGAAAATAACCATTCCGGCAAAAATCACTGATGAGATGATGCCTGGTACCGTGGCAATTCCGCAGTGCTGGGGCCATGAGGATGCCGATGGCTTGCGGCATGCGCAGCAACATCCGGGAGTAAACTCAAACTTGCTCGCAGGCGATGGTCGCGACAATATTGAAGAGTTGTCTGGAATGTCTCATTTGTCAG
>JAPKBI010000042.1 GCA_028823475.1 Halioglobus sp.
AATTACAGGAACTCAGCAGTGATGATGATTTATCCCGATTCATCCTGTGACTGCACCTGTGTCTGAGCAACATAAGCCGATCGGGGTTCAGCTGCACAGCCGCTCCAGACAACTGGAGCTGGAATATGCCGGGGGTGAACGCTACTCCCTGAGCTGCGAATTTTTACGCGTCTACTCTCCGTCCGCCGAAGTCCTGGGTCACGGCTCGGGCCAGGAAGTGCTACAGACAGGAAAGATCAACGTCGCTATTACGGCAATAAAGCCGGTCGGCAACTACGCGCTGCAACTGGTATTTGACGACGGCCATGACTCCGGCCTATATTCTTGGCGCTATCTGTATCAGTTGTGTCAGGATCAGGACGCTAAATGGCAGGATTACCTTACGCGCCTGGAAAAGGCCGGAGCGGGGCGCGACCCTGATGTGCAAGTTCTTAGCCTAGGCGCTTAAGCATTTCATTCTTTGCCATGGTAAACCTGTCGACCTGACCAGACGCCCACATCGGGTTATAATAGGTCGTAACGTGAAAATCCAAGGCAGAAGCGCCATGAGCGACAAAGAAACCACACACTTCGGCTACAAGGAAGTCGAGAAGGATGCCAAGGCCGGCATGGTCGCCGATGTCTTCCATTCGGTGGCAGCCCGCTATGACCTAATGAACGACCTCATGTCAGGCGGCATACACCGTATTTGGAAGCGCTTTACTATCGAACTGAGCGGAGTGCGCAAGAACAACGCGGTACTGGATATCGCCGGTGGCACGGGTGACCTGGCGGCTCGTTTCGCAGAGCTTGTAGGCCCCGAGGGGCGCGTGGTACTGGCCGACATCAACGATTCCATGCTGCAAGTAGGTCGAGACAAACTACTGGACCAAGGGCGCCAGGGCAATATCGAATTCGTGCAGGCTGACGCCCAGTTTCTACCCTTCCCAGATGACAGCTTCGACTGCGTAACCATCGCCTTCGGCCTGCGCAATGTCACCGATATCAACCTAGCCCTGCGCTCCATGCTGCGTGTCCTCAAGCCCGGGGGGCGTTTGCTGGTGTTGGAATTTTCCAAACCGCAAAACCCTCTGCTCAGCAAAGCCTACGATACCTATTCTTTTCGCGTGTTGCCTGTGATGGGCCGATTAGTGACCAATGACAGCGAAAGCTACCAATACTTGGCAGAATCCATCCGCAAACACCCTGACCAGGCTACGCTTAAGGATATGATGGAAGACGCTGGCTTCTGCCAGTGTGAATACCACAACATGACCGGGGGTGTTGTAGCACTGCATCGGGGCATTAAAGCGTAAAATGGCGACGACTATAGATCCCACGCTGCACACTGCTGCACTGGCCGCGCTGGAAGCGGGACTCAACCGCGCCCTGGACCTGTCTCCACAAAGCAAATCGGGGTTGGCGCGACTCGAGGACTGTGTGTTCGCACTGCATTGTACTGCTCCAACCCTGAATATTTATCTTCACCCTAGTGCCCAGGGTATTCGTCTGGCCGGCACCCATCACGGCCCGGTTACGACAAGCATAAAGGGTGAAGCCTCCGATTTCACCGAGCTGGCAACCTCTCGCGACCCGACGGCCACCTTGATCAATGGTGGCCTCGCGCTCGAGGGCGACAGTGCACCGCTCATTGCACTGCAACAGGTTTTGGCAACGCTAGACATGGACTGGGAGGCCCCTCTGGTCGCCACCCTCGGCGATGTCGTCGGGCACCAGCTTGCACAGACATTGCGCCATGCTTTCAGTTGGGGCAAGCAAGCTTCCACCGGCCTTACCCGGCAGTTGGAGGAATTCGTCCATGAGGAGGCCCGGCTTAGTCCTCCGCGGCTTGAGGTGGAAGATTTCTACCAGGACGTGCAGGAGCTAGGGCTGCGCGTAGACCGGCTGCAAGCCCGCGCAGAACGGCTGCAACTGCGCTTGCAGAACGTGCGGAGCTGAGCTATGTCCCGCGCCATACGACTGGCTAAAATACTGCGCATCGTCGGCCGCTATCGACTGGATGAGTTTATCGATGTAGAACAGCTCTCCGCGCTACCGCGCTTCGCTCTGGGTCTTGCACCGTGGCGTTTACACCCCGTGCCAGACCTGCCGCGGGGGGTCCGCCTGCGACGCGCCATTGAGGAATTGGGACCGGTATTTATAAAATTCGGACAGATGCTATCCACTCGACGCGACTTGCTGCCCGAAGATATTGCTGACGAGCTGGCCAAGCTACAGGACAATGTCCCGCCTTTTCCGCAGGAACAGTCTGTGGGAATTATTGAAAAGGCGCTAGGCAAACCCGTGTCTGAGCTATTTGCCAGCTTCGAAAACACCCCTATGGCCTCTGCATCCGTGGCCCAAGTGCACTGCGCCACGCTGCACAGCGGCGAGCAGGTGGTCGTCAAAGTAGTGCGCCCGGATATCGAGCCAATCATCCGTCAAGACATTGCTCTCCTTTTTACCTTGGCAAAACTGACGGCAAAATATCATCCTGAAGGTCACCGACTGCGTCCGGTGGAAGTTGTATCAGATTATGAGATGGTCATTCTCGATGAGCTCGATATGGGGCGTGAAGCCGCCAACGCCAGTCAGTTACGCCGCAACTTCGAGAACAACAAACTGCTTTACGTACCTGAAATTTACTGGGACTACACCTGCCGCAATGTGCTCACCATGGAACGTATTTCGGGCATTCCCGTCACCGACCTTGAAGCTTTGCGCGCCCGAGGTACAGACCTCAAACTACTGGCCGAGCGCGGCGTAGAAATATTTTTTACGCAAGTATTCCGCCACAGTTTCTTTCACGCTGACATGCATCCGGGCAATATCTTTGTGGATGCGACAGACCCGGCAGACCCGACCTACATCGGCGTGGACTGCGCCATCATCGGTAGCCTTTCAGACGCAGACCAGTATTATCTGGGTCGCAACCTGCTCGGAATTTTCCGCCGTGACTACCGTGAAGTCGCGCAGCTGCATGTTGAGTGTGGCTGGGTGCCACCCCAAACCCGCGTGCAGGACTTCGAATCAGCAATGCGCGCCGTGTGTGAGCCCATATTTGAAAGGCCTATCAGCCAGATATCCTTTGGCCAGCTGTTGGTCTATCTGTTCCAGACCGCCAGCCGATTTGACATGGAAGTTCAACCCTCACTGGTACTGTTGCAAAAAACCCTCCTTAATATTGAGGGTATGGGTCGTCAACTGTATCCCGACCTCAATCTTTGGGACACAGCACAGCCGTTTCTGGAGGAGTGGGTACAACAGCGCTACTCCCCACAATCTGTCCTAAAACGACTGCAACGCCATGCTCCTTCATGGCTTGAGCAGCTGCCGCAGCTCCCAGAGGCCGTGCTGGACAGCTTGCAACATTCCCGCGGCATCGAGCGAAACCCGTCAGAACGGTCACAGATTCTGGACGAAAAAAAGCGGCAAAAAGAGGTTCGCTCACGCCGGCGACGTCATCTGCTAGCAGGCATTGTCTGTCTTGCCGCCGCTGCAAGCACCTTTCCGAACGTTGGCCAACATCTGGCGAATGCGCCCCTGATCAGCTGGCTGCTGGCCGGTTTGGGCATAAGCCTGTTCTGGCCCAGAGACAACTGAACATATGTGCCTCGCCCTGCCATGTGCCATAATGTGACCTCTTGCAGGACAACGTTATGACTGAACCCAGCACGCTAGCAAAAGAAATCAAGTGGAATGAGCAGGGACTGATCCCCGCTATTGCACAGGATTGGCAGACCGGCGAAGTCCTGATGCTGGCCTGGATGAGCCGTGATGCCCTGCAATTGACGATCAGCGAAGGCCGCGCCATCTACTGGTCGCGTTCACGGCAGGCTCTGTGGCGTAAGGGCGAGAAATCTGGGCACGTTCAGCATCTGAAAGAGTTGCGTATTGACTGTGATGCGGACACCGTTCTAATGAAGGTGGAACAAATCGGAGGCATTGCCTGCCACACTGGCAGGCGCGGTTGCTTTTATCGGCAAATGAAAGATGGCGTTTGGCATGTCACCGATGACATCATTAAACAGCCCGAAGATATATACGGGAATAAATCATGAGTGATGTACTGGAACAATTGGCTACGACCCTCGCTGCGCGCAGACAGGGCGACCCAGAGCAATCCTATGTTGCAAGCCTGCACCACAAGGGACTAAACAAGATTTTAGAAAAAGTGGGCGAAGAGGCCACCGAAGTCATTCTTGCGGCCAAAGACGCCGAGCGCGGCGGTGACCGCAACGCCGTCATTGGCGAAGTTGCCGATTTGTGGTTTCACACAATGGTGATGCTGTCACACCTTGAACTCGACACCCAAGAGGTCCTGCTGTGCCTTGGCGACCGCCTTGGTGTCTCAGGACTCGACGAGAAGGCAGCGCGAGATACGCGCGGCAGCTGATAAGCTATCAGCAGTGAATACATATTTGGAGAGGAGAATGGGAATGGGTGGAATCAGTATTTGGCAATTGTTAATTATATTGGCGATCGTGATCATGTTGTTTGGCACCAAACGGCTGCGCACACTCGGCAGCGACATGGGCAGTGCGGTAAAAGGCTTTCGCAAAAGCATGTCGGATGACGGCGAAGCAGCTGAACCGAGCGACAGCGCAGAGCCCGATGAAACAGCGGACACTGCGACGAAAGATAAATAGCGCCTGAATGTTCGATATAGGATTTGCCGAGCTCCTCATCATAGGGGTAGTTGCGCTTTTTGTTATCGGGCCGGAACGTCTGCCTGAGGCTATTCGAACCGCAAGCATATGGCTGAATCGAATCAGGCGCGGATTCAACGAGATCAAACAAGAAGTCCAACAGGAACTGCATAATGACTCCGTCATGCAGGAGCTACGCAAGGCCGGCGAAGGTTTAAAAAAAGACACCGAATCCATCGGGTCTGATTTGAAGGACGCGGCCCAGTCGCTAACCCCTGCCCGAGATAACCACACCAGCGCGGACAAGTCGGACGTTGACGCGGCACAAAAGAAAATCGAATGAGCGATCAGGAATCTACGGATCAACCATTGCCCCTAGTCACACACCTCACGGAACTGCGCGATAAACTGCTGCGTGCCCTGTTAGCCGTGCTGCTAGTGTTTATTTGCCTGTTCCCATTCGCCAACGATATCTACACATTCGTCTCCGAGCCCTTGCGTGCCCTTTTGCCTCCAGGCGCAACGATGATTGCCACCGAGGTCGCCTCACCCTTTTTTACGCCGTTCAAGCTTTCCCTGGTAACAGCAGTTTTTCTGGCAATGCCCTATGTGTTGTATCAGGCCTGGAGTTTTATCGCGCCGGGAATGTACAAGCATGAAAAGCGCCTGGCAATTCCACTGCTCGCCTCCAGTGTCTTATTATTTTATGCGGGATCCGCTTTTGCCTATTACGTTGTCTTTCCACTGATATTCGCTTTCTTTACCAGCGTTGCGCCCCAAGACATCACCATCATGACCGATATCAATAGCTACCTTAATTTCGTGCTGAAATTGTTTTTTGCTTTTGGCTTGGCGTTTGAAATTCCAATCGTGGCGATACTGATGATCTGGGCCGGCATCACCACCGCCGAAGCGCTAGCCAAAAAGCGTCCTTATATTATTGTGGGCTGCTTTATTTTCGGCATGCTACTGACCCCGCCCGACATTATTTCGCAGTCTCTGCTGGCGATACCCATGTGGCTGCTATTTGAAATTGGTGTTTACATCGGTGGACTGACGCAGGGTTCTAAAAACGCGGGCGGTCCCTAACGTTTGGCCATCAGACCGCCATCTGCGACCAGCGTAATTCCCGTGGTAAAAGCTTCCGAGGCAAGATAAAACACCGGATTGAGAATCTCCTCCGTTTCCGCAATGCGAGGGATCAGCGCAGCTGCCACCATACCTTCGCCGTAATGTGGCAGTGCCGCAATAGCGCCATCGGTTAGATCTGAGTGATAACTTCCCGGAGCCAACGCGTTGACCCGAATATTCCACGGCGCCCATTCCTGCGCCATCACCTCGGTCAAAGCCTTCAAGGCTGCCTTGGTTGCTGCATAAATACCGGAGTAAGCGGGCGTGCACAAGGCGGCGACTGACAGCATATTAATCACACAGCCGCCACCGTGCTCGCCCATGCGCGGTGCAAGTCTTGATGCCAGATACCAAGCGCCTTTCAAATTGACATCCACCATCTTATCAAACGCGGTGGTTGTGATCTCCGACAACGGACCCAACGCGACATTGATGCCGGCGTTGTTAACCAGCACATCAACACAACCAAAACGCTCATACACCGCGGCAATGAGGGCGTCGAGGTCAGCAACCTCACCCATATGGGCGGCATGCGCCATTCCAATTCCTCCTGCTTCCTCGATAAGCGCGACCACCTCCTGACAGGCGGCGATCTTGCGGCTGGCTACGACAACCTGAGCTCCCTCGCGCGCAAACCCTAAAGAGATGGCTCGACCCAAGCCACGACTGCCGCCGGTTACAATGACCACCTTATCCTTGAACTTATCACCCATTGTTATCATTTCCATCGTAATTTTCTAGTTGATACCATTAACGTCGCCGAACAATTACACTATCACGAAGCAGCCCGATCACCACGGAACAAACTCATGATGTCTACACTAGTTAAACTTTTTGACCCATGTCGCACGGTCTGCGTGCCAGCGCGTCTCGAGCCGCTCCAGATCCCACACACCTGATGTCTTCTCGCGCCCAAAAGGGCCTGCCTGCCCTGCTACCGGTTTTAGCCCTGCTGTCACAGTATAAACTGCGTCTGGTCGGCGCCAGCATCGCACTGTTGTTTACCGCCGGCGCCACTCTCTCGTTGGGACGAGGCTTGCAAGTACTGATAGACCAAGGCTTTGGAGGCGAGTCTAGTGCCGGCCTTAAAAGTGCCATTCTACTTTTGATTGCCATCGCAGCCGCCATGGCGGTGGGTACATTTGTCCGGTTTTATCTGGTGTCCTGGCTGGGAGAGCGGATCAGCGCTGATATCCGCAAACGCGTTTTCGAGAATATTGTCCGTCTGCATCCGGGGTTTTTTGAAACCAATCGCAGTGGGGAAATTATGTCGCGACTGACCACCGACACCACCCTGCTGCAGACCATCATCGGCTCTTCCTTTAGTATGGCGCTGCGCAGTAGCCTCACCACCAGCGGCGCGCTGGTCCTGATGTTTATCACCAATCTGAAGCTGAGTTTGATCATTGCGGTAGGCGTACCTCTGGTGCTGCTGCCGATACTGGTATTCGGCCGACGGGTGAGGAAGCTGTCTAATCAAAGCCAGGACAGCATTGCAAGCGTGGGTAGCTACGTCGGCGAAGTAATCCAGCATATTCGTGTGGTGCAGAGTTATACGCGCGAACAATTCGAGTCTGAAGCTTTCGACCGCGAAGTGGAGCGTGCCTTTGAAATCGCTCGCCGCCGCATCTGGCAGCGCTCACTGCTCATTTGCGGGGCCATACTGCTGTTGTTCGTCGGCATGTCTGGCATGTTGTGGGAAGGCGGCCAGGATGTCATTAACGGCAGCATGACCGGTGGAGAGCTGGGCGCCTTTGTATTTTATGCCATTATGGTCGGCAGCGGCGTGGCAACAATTTCCGAAGTCTGGGGTGACCTCCAGCGCGCCGCCGGCGCTTCAGAGCGTCTCGTGGAATTGATAAACACCCATAGCCTGATTGATGATCCCGTTACCGTGACGTCAACACCCATCAGTGCACAGCCCGAACTGCATATGGAGCGCGTCTCTTTTTACTACCCCAGCCGGCCCAAGCAACCTGCACTAGAAAACGTTACGCTACGCATTGAAGCCGGTAAAAGCCTCGCTCTAGTAGGACCCTCGGGGGCAGGTAAATCCACGGTGTTCGAATTATTACAGCGCTTTTACGACCCGCAACAGGGCCAGGTCTTGCTCGATGGACAGGACATCCGCACTATGGGCCTCAAAACATTGCGTGAGCATATTGCACTCGTGCCGCAGCAACCGGCACTATTTACCGGCGATGTGCGCTACAACATTGCGTACGGCAAGCTAGATGCCACAGATAAGGAAGTTGTCGCGGCTGCTCGCGCCGCTCATGCCCACACCTTTATCACTGCACTACCCGAGGGCTATGCCAGTCATCTGGGGGAACAGGGCGTCAGGCTATCTGGCGGACAACGCCAGCGCATCGCGTTGGCCAGGGCGATCCTCAACGACCCGAAAATTCTTTTACTGGATGAGGCAACCAGCGCGCTGGACACGGAAAGCGAGTACCAGGTGCAACTAGCACTGCAGGAATTGATGAAAAATCGCACGACAGTCATTATCGCCCACCGTCTGTCTACCATTCTGCACGCGGATAATATCGCTGTGCTGGACGAGGGGCAGCTGATCGCCACGGGCACCCATGAACAGCTGTTAGTGGAATGTGAGCTCTACGCTCGCTTAGCCAGCCTGCAGTTTCGCGAGCCTGATTCCAACGCTGAAAACAGCGCCAATCCATCAAGCGAGCACTACCTTCACGCGCATAAATGATGCCACTGCCCCTCTGCCCCCGCGCGGATAAGCCCATACCTCATAAAGAGTGGGTTTCACTAGCGCCATGACTATTGCAGTGGGTAATTTTCTCGGAGATAGATTCCGAATTTTCCGGCGCCGAAACTATTGAGGTGAAGGCCGTCGAAGGTGAGGAATTTTCCCGTTTTACGGTCAGTGAAATGGTAACCACCATCGTAGAAGAAACCTTTGTTGCTGATATAAACAGCCCCCATTCCCCTGACCTGGTCGGCATACTCTTCATCCATTTCAAAGGGATTTGCAATAACGTATTTTTCAAAATTAGTACCCTCAGGATCGAACCGGAGCATGTCGATGGAAAGCTCTATTGGGCTTCTTTCTTCGACAAACTTGAACTGGCCAAGAAGGTATACTGTTTTGCCGGCTTCCCTAAGGCGTTTTACTGTCTCCAGCACCGCAGCGGACCGCCAGTCGTTAAGGTTTTGTGCAAGGAATATAATATCTCCCGCCGGTGCATCGAGCGCAATCTTTAGTCGTTCCTCATTTAGTTGCGGACAATCGGCAAAGAATGGGCTGCTACCTATGCTAGGAGAAAAGACCGGCGCGCATCCTGACGCATAGGATGTTTGAATATTGGCATCTGGATAGGCGGCTTTCAGTGCGATGTAGATATCGGGCCCTCTGGAGTCGGCGAGCAGAAGAATATTGAATTTCCCGGGCTGACGACCACCACAAAAAACCTCTCCTTGTGGCGTGCAGTGCTCCTTCAAAAATTTGATAAGCAGCTTCATATCCTTCTGCAAGCGTATCTCCATTAACGCCTGCGCGCCATCTGGCATACGTGAAGGCCAGCCTTTAGTGGTGATCAGTAGTGCGCATATGGTGGAAATAAATATTATGGCTACCAGTATGCCCAATAGCACCGAGCGAGAGGGGACTCCGCTAGCGGTCGTCTTTCCGTGGTGAGAGAGGCGAAACCTGCGCTCCACAGTTCGATTAAGTAACGCTGCGGCTGCCAGGATGAGCAAAAAAAGTGCAGCTTGCTCTGGCACCGTGAGATCGGAGCCATAATAGTAGCGATAGAAAACAATGATCGGCCAGTGCACGAGGTACAGGGAGTAGGAAATTTTTCCTAGCCAAGACATCACCGGGTTCATTAGCAGAATACGGGCGCTCGGTGACGGGCCGGCCAACAGGATTAACAGTGCGCCCAGAAGAGGCACCAATATAGTAATCCCAGGCAAGGCAGTAAACGCGTTAAACGTTATGGCACCATAGAAGATAAGTGCGAGACCTATCAGCGTCGCAATTCCTGACACCCAGGGCGACTTTTGCAGCACCCTGCCACCAGTGAGAGCGACAGCCAATCCGCCGAGAGCAAATTCATAAAACCGCAACGGCGTGAAAAAAAATGCCGCCGAGCGATCCGTCTTTAGCATCATCTCACTGGCGATAGTCCCCACCACAACAATAACCAATAACAGCGCTATGACACCCTTGATGCCGGCCAGACGATGGAAGGCAACAAGTAACAGTGGGTATACTAAGTAAAACTGTTCTTCGACGCCCAGAGACCATGTGTGTAACAGCACATATTTTTCAGACGCCGGTGCCCAGTAGCTGGACTCGGTCCAGAAATAGACATTGCTCAGGGAAAATAGTGCGTAGATGCTCTCTTTCGCGGTGTGTACCAGCGCCGCCGGCTGCTGCAGGTACATAGCAAGCGGCAGTATGACCACAACAGTCGCAACCAGTGCCGGTAGTATCCGTGTAATGCGCCGAGTATAGAAATCATTGAAGGTGAAACTCCCTTCAGCAAGATTGAAAAGAATAATGCGTGTAATAAGATAGCCGGAGATCACAAAAAAAATATCAACACCAATGAAGCCACCCAAAAACCCCGCGACCTTCAGGTGAAAGAGTACTATAACGACAACGGATATGGCTCTCAGGCCATCTATTTCGTGATGATATTCGCTGTTGCTTTGGGTGTTTTTTACGCTTGGCATCAACGCGTATTCTGCGCAGAGGGATTGACTGCAATCTCGGTGCTAGTGCCCGAGTAGCTGTGGCCTAAAGACTGTAACGAAAAAGCTTTCAACGGCAACCTGCCTCTCTCCACGCGAGGACGCGACTCAACAGTGTGGACGTAAAACCAGAATAAAACCACCCGTTGACGAGAGTACAATTGTCACCTGTTTTGGTGAATGAAAGTCTCGAATGCCCAGCGCTCTCAGGCTTCGGAAAAAGCCTCATGAGCCAAATTGATAAACCCTGCCTCAGCAGGAGTGTATTTCACTCAGTATCGCTGGCCCATAACCGGCAATGAACTGCGGTGGCAGACGACGGGGGCGGCCGCTACTGAGCTCGACACACACGAAACGCATTCTTGCTCGCAGAAGCGTGGAGCCATCTGCGACACGAATAATCTGAAAATGGCGTGCCATCGTCAACTTTCGATCCCAGTCTACAATCCACGTCGCAACCATGGCCTCATCACCCTCTTGGGACGCCCGCAAATAGTCAAACTCACTGTGTGCGATGACCATCGCTCGATCAAGTTCACGGTAGCAGTCTAGGTCCAGGCCCAGGGCCTCCGAGTGGGTCCACGCCGCTTTCTGACACCAATCGACATAAACCAGATTATTCGTGTGATTCAGTCCGTCGACATCTTCGGCCCGCACATGGGTGTGCAAAATGTGAGGGCTGGGATAGTCCCACTCCTGATCCAAGTCAGTCACAAGGCCTCCAATGGGGTCAGATCCTCATCGGCTTCTAGTGGTTTTATCGCGAATTCGGTATACCCATAAAAAATAGCGACGAGCGGGCATAGCAAGTTGAAAAAGGCAAAGGGTGCATAGGTAAAAGTAGCCACGCCCAGTGTTGCAGACATATACGCACCACAGGTGTTCCACGGTATCAGCACTGATGTCAAAGTGCCGGAATCCTCCAGTGTTCGCGACAGGTTTAATCTGGACAGACCCCTACGCTGATATTCATCCTTATACATACGTCCTGGAAGGGCAATGGAAATGAACTGATCAGCGGCCAGAACATTCGTCCCAAAGCAGGTCAGCACGGTAACGGCGATCAACGAACCGGTGCTCTTTACACCTTTAAGAGCAAGCTGTAACAGTAAAGTCAGGATTCCCGTGCGCTCCAGCACTCCACCAAAACCGAGCGCACAAATAATCAACCACACCGTGTTGAGCATGCTGCTCATGCCTCCTTTACTGAGTAAAGCGTCAAGCAACACGTTCCCGCTGTTGGACGTGTAACCATCGAACAGGCTTATCCAGACGCCCTTGAACAGCGAAAAAATCCTGCCCATATCCTCGGAGCCGCCGGCCAGCTTAATCACTGAATCGGGCTGAAAGACCACCGCAAATACAGCACCGACAAGCGCGCTGACAACGATGGAAGGGTACGCTGAAAAACGTTTGTAGACGAGAAACAGCATCAGCAGTAACGGCAACAACAGGTACATTCCGATATTAAATTCCGTGGACAGCGCCTTTTGCAATTCATCGATTTCACGAGGCGCGACGGCTTCCGAGTTGCCGATAAAAGCAAACACAACCAACGCAAGCGCAAAACTGGGTACCGTCGTCCAAAGCATATGCCGGATATGATCGAACAAGTCCACGCTGCTGACCGCCGAGGCCAAATTAGTGGTGTCCGACATAGGGGATAACTTGTCGCCGAAGTATGCGCCTGAGATTATCGCCCCCGCGGTGATCGCCGGTGACAATTGAAAGCTGGCCGAAATACCCATCAACCCAATCCCAAGCGTACCGGCCACGGTCCAGGAACTGCCTATACTGATCGCGACAATGCCGCAAATAGCGGCACTAGCAGCATAAAAAATACTCGGGTTGAGTACCTCCACCCCATAATAGATCATGGCCGGCACCGTGCCGCACAATATCCAAGTGCCGATTAACATGCCTACCGACAATAAAATCAGAATTGGGGCCAAGCCCACCCCTATACCATCGACAATACCGTTTTGCGCTTCCTGCCACGGAATTCCAATATGTCGACCCACTAAAGCGGCGACACAGGAGGCTAATACGAGCGCTATCTGGTTGGCGCCGTAAGACGAGTCAGCCCCAAACAGGTAGACCGAAGTGGCCAGAAGCGCGACCAAAAAAATGATCGGTA
>JAPKBI010000336.1 GCA_028823475.1 Halioglobus sp.
CCTAACTCGTTGAACAATTTACCCACGGCCGAACTGTCCCGCGTCCTATCGAAAGCTAGGCGACGATTGGCTACGCTGTCCTTTTTCGCTAGGGTGATAAGCGGCTCTGCATAGCCGCGCAGTTCTTTTGCTTTTGGCAAGGTTGTCCGAATCAACTCATGCTCCACCAACGAGACAGTCATGTTGCGAAACATGGCTTTACGGTGCGAGCTATTACGATTCAGTTGACGTCCACTGTGACGATGACGCATTTTTGCTATCCTATTTTACTGTGCTATCGCAGCACTGCTATCTGTTAATCGGGCCTGCTTAGATGCTTAAAACTCGATCATCGTTTTTCAAACTCGCTGGCGGCCAGTTGTCCAAGCGCATACCCAAAGAAAGACTGCGCGAAGCCAGCACATCCTTAATCTCGGTAAGCGACTTCTTGCCCAAGTTTGGCGTCTTGAGTAATTCAACTTCGGTACGCTGCACCAGATCACCTATATAGTATATGTTCTCGGCTTTAAGGCAGTTGGCAGAGCGGACTGTCAGCTCCAGGTCATCTACAGGGCGCAGCAGAATTGGATCGACTTCGTCCTCCTCCACCACAGACTCAGATTCGCTCTCACTTTCAAGGTCAACAAACACTGCCAGCTGTTGTTGCAGGATAGTGGCTGCGCGACGAATCGCTTCTTCCGGGTCTATCGTTCCGTTGGTTTCCAAATCAAGCACCAACTTATCGAGGTCGGTACGCTGCTCAACTCGGGCTGCCTCTACGACATAGGACACGCGATAAACGGGAGAAAAGGTCGCATCCAATTGCAGGCGCCCGATAGAACGTGTTTCTTCCTCAGGGTTTTCGCGAGAATCGGCAGGGGAGTATCCGCGACCGAGCGCAACAGTCAGTCTCATATTAATTTCTGCACCGGCGTTAAGGTGACAAATAACATGCTCAGGATTACGGACTTCTATATCGTGATCTACCTCAATATCGCCTGCTGTAACGGTACCCGGACCCTTTTTGGTCAGTGTCAGCTCGGCTTCCTCTTTACCATTCATTACCAGAGCCACGCCTTTGAGGTTAAGAAGGATTTCAATGACATCCTCCTGCACACCCTCGATCGCACTGTATTCATGCAGCACACCCTCAATCTCAACCTCGGTAATCGCACTACCGGGCATCGAAGACAGTAATATGCGACGAAGCGCATTGCCAAGAGTGTGGCCAAAGCCACGCTCCAGAGGCTCAAGGGTTACCTGGGAGCGCGTGCTGTTCTTCTCTTCAACATTGATCACGCGAGGGGTCAAAAATTCGTTCACTGCACTCTGCATTGGGGCACCTGTCTTTTAGGTTAGTCCTTCAGTGGGTTACTTCGAGTAAAGCTCGACAATCAAGTTTTCATTGATCTCAGACGACAAGTCCTGCCGATCAGGTACTGTCTTGAATACCCCTTCCAGCTTCTCGCTGTTAACGTCTAGCCACTCGGAATCTCCGCGATGAGAAGCCAGCGCCAAGGCGGACTGCACGCGCAGCTGCTTCTTGGCTTTCTCACGCAAGGAAACAATATCTCCTGCCTGCACTTTATAAGAGGCGACATTAACAATGACGCCATTCACCAGAATAGCTTTATGAGACACTAGTTGCCGTGATTCCGCCCGGGTAGATCCAAAACCCATGCGGTAAACAACATTATCCAGACGGCTCTCGAGGAGTTGTAATAGGTTTTCGCCTGTGGCCCCTTTGAGACGCGCAGCTTCCTTATAATAGTTGCGAAACTGCTTCTCCAGCACGCCATAGATGCGCCGTACCTTCTGCTTCTCTCGCAACTGCACACCGTAGTCAGACAGACGACCACGACGGGCGCCGTGCTGACCAGGAATCGCTTCTAGCTTACACTTACTTTCCAACGAGCGAACGCCGCTCTTAAGAAACAGATCCGTCCCTTCACGACGGGAGAGCTTGCACTTGGGTCCAATATATCGAGCCATGTCAATTCTATCCTGTAAGCGTTATACGCGACGTTTCTTGGGCGGACGGCAGCCGTTGTGTGGAATAGGCGTGACGTCAGTAATGTTGCTGATATTATAACCGCAGGTATTGAGTGCACGAACCGCAGACTCTCTACCAGGCCCCGGACCTTTCACCTGTACATCAAGGTTTTGAAGTCCGTAGTCCTTTGCCGCTTCACCAGCCCGTTCTGCTGCAACCTGCGCAGCAAAGGGTGTACTTTTACGTGAACCACGAAAACCGGAGCCTCCGGATGTCGCCCAACTCAGAGTATTACCCTGACGATCTGTGATGGTAATGATCGTGTTATTGAAGGATGCGTGAATATGCGCAATACCGTCGATAACCGTCTTGGTTATTTTCTTACGAGTGCTTTTCGCACTTGGCTTCGCCATACTTTAATTCCTGCCTTAATATCAACACTGCACTAGGGTGCAGCTACACTAAAAAGAATTCGCAAATATAATTTTTACTTACGAATCGGCTTACGTGGTCCTTTACGAGTGCGGGCATTAGTCTTGGTCCGCTGCCCACGCAGAGGTAAACCCCGACGGTGACGTAAACCACGATTACAACCCAGATCCATCAAGCGCTTGATGTTCATAGACACTTCTCGACGCAGATCACCCTCCACCATCAAGTCACCTACTTTGGTACGAAGCGCATCCATATCATGCTCTGTCAGCGCACTGATTTTGGCGTTTTCCGCCACACCAGTATCCGCACAGAGGCGCCGGGCCTGACTGCGACCGACACCGAAAATATATGTTAGTGCGATAACAGTATGCTTGTTATCTGGTATGTTGACGCCGGCAATACGAGCCATTCAACTTTCTCCAATCATTTGTCGTCGCTGCATGCTGCAACCTCGTCGTGTCGTTAACCTGAAACCAGACAAATTTAAAGGCCGACACAAACGGCGCAGCAGTCTAGCGATATCGTTAATAAAAATCAACTATTGATGATCAACCTCAGCCTTGACGCTGCTTGTGTCGCGGATCCGTCTCACAAATCACACGGACCACGCCCTTTCGGCGTACCACCTTACAGTTTCTACAAATCTTCTTTACTGATGCACGTACCTTCATTACA
>JAPKBI010000337.1 GCA_028823475.1 Halioglobus sp.
CGCGTTTTTGCGGGCTAAGGGGTAGGCGTATTGCCTGCTTCAGTCCTGCTGTTAATCGAGCCCAATAGCGTGAGCGATCTTAGACACATCCGTAACTTTTCTATCATTGCCCATATCGATCACGGCAAGTCCACTCTGGCGGATCGTTTTATCCAGCACTGTGGCGGGCTAAGCGCACGGGAGATGGACACTCAAGTTCTTGACTCAATGGATATCGAGCGCGAGCGCGGTATTACTATCAAGGCGCAGAGCGTCACGTTGGACTATACGGCGCTCAACGGGCAGGTTTACCAGCTCAATTTCATTGATACTCCCGGACACGTTGATTTTTCCTATGAAGTGTCACGCTCTCTCGCTGCGTGCGAAGGCGCGCTTCTGGTTGTAGACGCAGGGCAGGGTGTGGAGGCCCAGTCAGTGGCCAACTGTTATACTGCCATTGAACAGGGGTTGGAGGTTCTCCCTATTTTGAACAAGATGGATCTGCCGCAGGCGGATCCTGATCGGGTGAAGCTGGAAATTGAGGAAATCATTGGCATCAATGCCATTGACGCGTGCCTGGTCAGTGCAAAGTCTGGGCTTGGAATAGAGGATGCTCTAGAATATCTGGTTGAACACATTCCGCCGCCCGAAGGTGATCGCGAGGCACCGCTGCAGGCCCTGATCATCGATTCCTGGTTTGACAATTATTTGGGCGTGGTCTCTCTGGTGCGAGTGAAGCAAGGTGTGCTTCGCAAGCGTGAAAAAATAATGGCTAAGTCAGTCGGCAAGGCCCATCAGGTCGATGTGTTAGGCGTTTTCACGCCCAAGCGTGTCGAACAGGATATGTTACAAGCCGGCGAAGTAGGCTATATCGTGGCGGGTATCAAGGATATCCATGGCGCACCGGTTGGCGATACGCTGGTGCACGCTAAGGACGCGAATGTCCCGGCCCTCCCGGGCTTCAAACGAGTAAAGCCGCAGGTGTATGCGGGTATCTTCACAATATCGTCGGATGATTATGAGGATTTTCGTGAGGCGCTGGCAAAATTGACTCTGAATGACGCATCCTTGCAGTATGAGCCGGAAGTTTCTGATGCACTCGGTTTTGGTTTCCGCTGCGGATTTTTGGGCATGCTTCATATGGAGATTATTCAGGAGCGTCTAGAGCGAGAGTATAATCTCGATCTCATTACCACCGCCCCAACGGTTATTTACGAAATCGTAAAAAAGAACGGTGATATTGTGCCAGTAGACAATCCTTCGGCGCTGCCCGATGTTGGGGATATTGAGGAGATGCGTGAACCTATTGCCCGCTGTAATATTCTTGTGCCTCAGGAATATTTAGGCAATGTGATCACTCTTTGCGTGGATAAACGCGGTGAACAGCGGGATATGCAGTTTCTGGGTGCCCAGGTCTCAGTTGTTTATGACATCCCGATGGCTGAAGTTGTGTTGGACTTTTTTGATCGATTGAAGTCTGTCAGTCGAGGCTATGCCTCTCTTGATTATGGTTTTGAACGATTTCAGGCCGCTAATCTTTCGCGACTCGATGTTCTAATCAATGGCGAGCGGGTAGATGCTCTGGCATCAATTATACATCGCGATCACATACTGCATCGGGGCCGGTTGCTGACAGAAAAAATGAAAGAGTTGATTCCTAGGCAGATGTTTGATGTTGCTATCCAATCTGCCGTGGGCGGTAAAATCGTTGCCCGCCAGACGGTCAAGGCATTGCGAAAAAACGTGACTGCCAAGTGCTATGGTGGAGACGTGAGTCGCAAGCGTAAGTTGCTGGACAAGCAAAAAGCTGGCAAAAAGCGCATGAAACAGGTCGGACGGGTGGAAATACCCCAGTCTGCATTTTTGGCTGTATTGAAAGTGGATGGTTAAAAAATGAATGAATTTACTGTGGACTTCCCCCTGATTCTGCTATGCCTTGTCTTTGGTAGCGGGCTGCTTTGGCTATTAGATAGCCTGTTTCTGGCGCCGAATAGAAAACGGATAGCCAGGGAGTTACAGGCCCAGTACCCGCGATGGAATATCGAAGGGAGCCCAGATGCTGGCAGTTATCAGTCGCGGGTGACAGAAAAAGCTAGGGAACCTGTGTTGGTTGAGTATGCCAGGTCATTTTTTCCGGTCCTGCTGGTTGTATTCGTGTTGCGCTCCTTTCTGGTGGAGCCTTTCCAGATACCCTCTTCTTCGATGGTGCCCACGCTGGAGGTAGGAGACTATATTCTTGTCAATAAGTATACCTACGGGATTCGACTCCCGGTGATACGGACCAAAGTGTTGGCAATCAATAATCCCCAGCGAGGTGATGTTGTGGTGTTTTTTCCGCCACACATGAACGAGACTTATTTTATTAAACGCGTTGTAGGCTTGCCGGGTGATACGATTGAATACCGCAATAAACAGATTTTTGTAAACGGCGAGTGGGTAGAGCGTGAACCTGCTGTAGAGCAGTTCGCGCAGAGCTCTCGTAATATCACGGGACGTGAGTCGCTGGGAGAGTCTGAGCACCTCATGCAGATCGACACTCGGCGCCCTTCAAGCGACTTTTCGATCGTAGTGAGGCCGGGACATTACTTCATGATGGGTGACAATCGCGATAATAGTAGTGATAGCCGGGTGTGGGGGCAGGTGCCCGAAAAGGATATAGTGGGCAAAGCCTTTGCGATTTGGATGCATTGGGATACCCTATTAAGCATTCCGAGTTTTAGCCGTGTTGGCGCGATAGAATAAGGGATGAAAGCTAGGTGAGAGAAATCATATGATGACTCGCAAACGTGAATCCGGACTGTCGCTCTTGGGGACACTGTGCCTACTGTTTGTGTTGGGTTTCTTTGCCATGTGTCTTATTCGTATGGCCCCCCCCTATTTTGAGTACCTGACCGTGAAGAGCATCATCTCTAAGATTGCGATGGATGCTGACTCTGCTATCGAAACAAACGCAGCAATCAGGCGCAAGATAGCCAATATTTTCAATTCCAATCAGATATACCAGTTGGCACCCAAGGATGTAGAGGTCTATCGGTTGAAGGGAAAGACCTATATTGATGGTAATTATGAGGTTCGGTTGCCTATTGTGTGGCGGATCGATGCG
>JAPKBI010000338.1 GCA_028823475.1 Halioglobus sp.
AACATCTTTCGAATAAACATTGGCATAAAGCACTCCACTGACGGATTAGATATTTACACTCACTTGCTATTGTAAGGCATCGGCAAAAATCTGCATCAACTCAAGCGATTATAAGTCTGTTTAATACAAGGACGTTAATCAATGATGGTCATCAAGGGCGGCGGCACAGAAGGAGCCTGCCTACTTCGCCTGCTTAGGTAACCCTAGCGCCAGCAGAGCGGCCAGACAAAGTGTAGCGGCAAGCACTATTAACACCGCATCATAATTGCCCGTCTGATCAAAGGCATAACCTGCGAGTGGCGCTCCCACCAAACCGAAGGGCAAGAACAGCGGCATTTGTGCGCCGGTTACCTGACTAATAATGGACGCATCAAAATATCGACTGTTGAGATAGGGGTGCATCGGCAGAAAGGCGCCACCACTAAAACCGAGTAGGCACATCGCCGGGACCATTTCAGACACGTTAGTCGCGGTAAAAAGCAGACCCAAGCCTGCACTTTGGAGGATCAACATAGCGGCTGCGAGCCATTTCACATAATGCCGAACGTCATCTCCCTGCCATGCGAGAAAGCTCTTACCCACTAATCCAGTCATACCAGCAAGCGCCAAGAACCAGCCAGCATCTGCCATAGTGTACCCTTTGCTGGCAAACAAAGGCGGATAGCAAACCGCCAGCACGATGGCCACATTCATTGCCAGGGCGACACACAATCCAATCAACCAGAAAGCTTTGTTGCGATAAAACCCTTTTGCGACAGAAGCATCGCCAGTCGACGGCGTCAGTACAACGCCCTTTGGTATCCCTATAAGGACTGCCAACCACAACACCACCAGTCCCCCCACTGACAGACTCTGCAGCGCCCAGCGCCAACTATGATATTCCAGCAGGGTTCCCACCAAAGGCGGCAAAGTGGCCGCGGCAAGACTGATGCCTATCGCGACTATCGCGAGGGCTCGCGCCTCACGCCCAGGATAGAGCTTTACCATGAGGCCATTGACGACAACCGGCCCATACAGCGTCAGCCCAAGTGAAAACGACAAAAACCCCAACGCGACTAACCACAGCGTTGGCGCATGACTGATCGCCATCAGAGATAACATCGCCAGAGTAACGCCGACAAGGAGGATGTTTCGAATCGGCAGCTGGTCCGCCATTTTGCCGACCCAGGCGCCCAAGATAGCCGGCACGAATAGCAATGCCACTGGGCCCATATTGAGAATCGCCACACCGACACCGAACTCGCTCGACAATGGCTCAACGAAGAAACCATAGATTCCCATAATTCCCGGGCCTAGCGCCAAACAGCACATACCGGTCAATACGGGACGCAGCGGGCTTAAAAATTGCATGCTTTTTCCGTGCTAGTAAGCCCGCCCGTTACTATCCGACCGAGGGAACCATTGGCTCTGCAGGGACTATCTCCGAGCAGATCCAACAAAACATCAACCGCGCTTTGGACCGCCGTTTGTGCCAGGCCAACGTGAACCAGAGATCGTATCGGTAAATGGCAAGAAAGCCTGCGGATCGAGCTTTCCGGCCAACGTCATTTCACGATCAAGGAAAGTCGGCCACCAGAGATAGGACTCGAGCTGCTCACGCATTGGCAACAGGGTTGTCAGCGGGTCCCAAGGGCTGTCACGCAGCACTAGCGTCCCTTCAACTTCCTCACGCCATGCCGTGCCATACTCACTGCGCACTCGAACCACGTGCGGCGGAAAATCATAATCGGTTGCAGGACCACCCACACTGACAGCGCGGGAGTACTTCAACCACCACTCATTCTGTTGATGCGGCTCGCGGGGTCCCGAAGGGCCGGTGGAAGCACCCTCAAACTCCACAAAGGTGTATCCCTGGTGAATACAGCGTGCCTTGATCTGTGGGCCAAGACGATAAAATTCAGTGGTGCAGGGGTATTTCGGCTGGCCGTTGGTTTCTTGGCTGACAAAAATCGCTGACTCTTGATCAATGCCGTAACCCAGCGTAAATTCGCCGGCGACCCCGTCGAAGTCTGCATCTACACTGGTAACGATGCCGTACTCGGGCTCGTCCGGTACCGGAAAGTTGTAAATAGTGAGGTTGACGTTAGGGTTGGCTCCGGGAGAAATCCCGGGGGGTAATAACGCGGCTATCTTATCCGGATCTGTCCGATATACAATCTTCAGCATAGGCCAATTGACAATATCTCCCGGATTTCCTTGGGGTGCACCTGTTTCAGTGGTCATATTCTTTTCCTTATTGATTATCGTTGCTGAATTGAGCACCCACTGTCTTGGGCGCTGGTGTCTCTGCGTTGAACATTATATCGGCTCGGGCCGCCGGTGAGCGCCAACCTTATTGATACAACCTCACACGCCTAGGCGATTTTTCGCTTTTCGCTTGATGTGACGTAGAACTGACGCACCCACTTGCGGAACATCACCAAGCTCTTGTCCTCTTTACAGAAAAGCGGTCGATGCTTATGGACCTTATTCGCCCAGATCGGATAGTCGTCTTGCAGTCCCGCAATAATGCCTTCCATAACGTCATCGCCCGCCAGATCCTCAATAGCTCGACTGACCGTCAGCGTCCACCGCATAAGAGTCTGATGCTTGCTGATGGGCTGGGCGCTGTTATACATCACCATTTCAGCGCCGGGCGCATACGTGTTGCGCACCATAGCAAAGCCGGGGCTATACACAGTGGCATGCAGATGCGTGCTGACGCCTGATTGTTCAGCATCGGAATGCAGGTGCAGCGTGCGACCGTCTGCATCAATCGTGACCTCTGATGGCGGCACATCCTCCATTTTATGGACAAACTGAAAATGTACCGGGTCACAAGAATTTTCAGCAATGTCCTGAACATGGGCGGGCACCAGAAACTCGGTATAGCGCGGACTCGTCCACTCGGGGTGGCCCAGTTCCGGCAGCGCCGGCAGCTCCCACTGCGGTCCAGTATTTTCCCTGTGAAACCACATGTAGACTTCCCCGTTTTTCTCTTCACAATGCCACGTGCGTAGACGGGCGCGCTCGGGAATTTCTTCGCTGTAAGGAATATGTTCACACATGCCGTCCGTACCATAGCGCCAACCGTGGA
>JAPKBI010000339.1 GCA_028823475.1 Halioglobus sp.
ACCTCCGCATCGGTAGGTGTTTCTTTTTGAGTTGCTATCAGGAATTGACTGGTGCGCATGAAGACATCCGGTGATTAAGGTTCTTGCAGAGCGCCTAGTTTACGTCTGAATAAGATAAGCGTACAGCGTTGCATTCAGGGTGTTTTTTTTGGCACGGATTGAGATATTTATCTAGGGTGCAAGTCTGCACTTTTATAATGCGTATTGGTTTCTTAAGGACTTAAAGTGCTAAAAACATAGCTTATTTTAGCGCATTCGAAGAAAACACTTGTATTGTAGCGTTTCATGTTTTATATATTCGGTTATAGCTTGTGACGACGCTGTTTTCGCGAAACTAGGAAACGCATAGTCTGAGTTTTTTTGGCGAATTTCATCTCATCTTTTAGGGAAGGTAGAAAATAAAATGGCGACTAAAAAGGCAGTTAAAAAGGCTCCAAAAAAAGCAGCACCTGCAGTTAAAAAAGTAGGCCCTGCGATTCAAACAAAAATGACTAAGAGTCAGATCGTGTCAAGCTTGGCCGACAGCACCGGTTTGACCAAAAAACAGGTCAGCTCAGTGATGGACGACTACGATGTTTTAGTCCAGCGCAGCATTAAGAAGCGCTCTGTGGGGGAGTTCACCGTGCCTGGCATGATGAAAATCACCACGAAGAGCAAGCCGGCCACAAAAGCACGTAAAGGTATAAACCCTTTCACTGGTGAAGAGCAGATGTTCAAAGCCAAACCTGCCAGTATGGCGGTGAAAATTCGCCCGCTGAAAAAACTGAAGGAATTCGCTGCTTCCTAGGTAGTATCTGTAGCCAGCTTGCCTCGGCAAGCTGGTTGTAACCCCCTCAGACCGCATTTATCTAGCGTCAAGTCGCTTGACTTTTTATTTTGCCCGCCCTGTGCTTGGCCTGTGAGCTTTCATGGGTTAAAATTCTCGTCTGAAATTATTGCGTCACTTCGCGATTTAACCATTGGTGGTACTGCAGCATGCCGATTTATGAGTATCAATGTCAGGCCTGTCAGCATCAGATGGAGGCTTTGCAGAAGATTAGCGATACGGCTTTGCTGGACTGCCCCCAGTGCGGCGAGTCGTGTTTGAAGAAAAAGGTCTCTGCGGCCGCTTTTCGCCTTAAGGGCAGCGGTTGGTACGAAACTGACTTCAAGACAGGCAATAAGAAAAATTTGGTCGGCGGAAGTGACGGCAGTGATTCTAGCGCCAGTGATAAGCCCACCTCGTCCGGCTCTGAATCGCCGAAGTCTAGCGAGAGTAAAGCGGGTGATAGTACGAAGACAGCCTAGTCCCAGGCCCATTTGGGGCCTGGCCAGCTAATCCACACGGAACCCAGGTTATGCGCAGTCATTATTGTGGCGCTTTGAGTACAGCTAATATTGATGAAACGGTTACTCTGTGCGGTTGGGTGGATCGCCGTCGGGATCATGGCGGTGTCATTTTTCTTGATTTGCGTGACCAGCGGGGCATTGTGCAGGTGGTCTACGACCCCGATACGGATGAGAATTTTCAGCGTGCCGATCGCGTTCGTAGCGAATATGTCCTTAAAGTGACTGGAAGGGTGCGGGCGCGCTCCGATGCCACCGTGAATTCGGCTATGTCCACAGGCGAGATAGAAGTGCTGGGAAAGGAACTGGAAATTCTTAATACCGCTGCGACGCCGCCCTTCCAATTAGATGAATACACGAATGTCGGCGAAGACGTGCGCCTGCAGTACCGATATATGGACCTGCGCCGGCAGCAAATGCAGGACCGGCTGATTTTGCGCTCCAGAATCACTAGTGCAGTGCGAGGTTTCCTTGACGGCGAGGGGTTTCTGGATATTGAAACACCGATTCTCACGCGGGCGACGCCTGAGGGCGCTCGTGACTATCTGGTGCCTAGCCGAACTCATCCGGGTCAGTTCTTTGCTTTGCCGCAGTCGCCTCAATTGTTCAAGCAGCTGTTAATGGTGGCGGGTTTCGATCGCTATTATCAGGTTGCCAAGTGCTTTCGTGACGAGGACCTGCGCGCCGATCGGCAGCCTGAGTTTACCCAGATTGATATCGAAACGGCCTTTTTGGGCGAACAAGAGATTATGGCCATCACTGAGCGCATGATTCGCGAATTGTTCCAGGCTGTACTGGAAGTCGATTTGCCTGCGTTCCCCCACATTAGCTATGCGGAAGCCATGGAGCGCTATGGTTCGGACAAGCCCGATCTGCGTATCCCGCTGGAACTGGTCAGTGTGGATGACCTGATGCAGCAGGTGGAGTTTAAAGTGTTTCGCGGGCCGGCAGATGACCCCGAAGGAAGAGTTGCGGCGCTGAAAGTGACTGGCGGAGCGTCTATCAGTCGCAAAGAAATCGATGCATATACCCAATATGTGTCCATCTACGGCGCCCGTGGGCTTGCCTGGATTAAGGTCAATGACATTGGGGCGGGGGTGGCGGGTCTGCAATCTCCTATTCTGAAATTCATGCCTGATGACGTCGTCGGACAGATGATGGAACGGCTAGGTGCTGCCGATGGCGATATCATTTTCTTTGGAGCTGATCGAGCGCGGGTGGTCAATGAGGCCCTTGGGGCTTTGCGAATCAAGGTTGCCGAAGATCAGGGCTTAGTGGCTGAGGGATGGGCGCCGGTGTGGGTAGTGGATTTCCCCATGTTTGAAAAGGATGCCAATGGTGCTTGGACGTCGCTACATCATCCCTTTACCGCACCGTCTTGCGACGCAAAGCAGCTCGCGACCAGTCCGGGCGAGGCTCTATCTCGCGCTTATGATATGGTGTTAAACGGCTGTGAACTCGGTGGTGGCAGCATCCGTATCCATAAGCATGAAATGCAGCAGGCTGTATTTCGCATTCTGAATATTGATGAGGCAGAGGCCGAGGAGAAATTTGGGTTCCTACTTAACGCGTTACAGTATGGCGCGCCGCCTCATGGGGGTTTGGCCTTTGGTTTGGACCGACTGGTAATGCTGATGACCGGCGCCAAGTCTATTCGTGATGTGATCGCTTTCCCCAAGACCCAGAGTGCGGCCTGCGTAATGACCCGCGCGCCGGGGGATGTCAGTGCTGAGCAGTTGAAAGAG
>JAPKBI010000340.1 GCA_028823475.1 Halioglobus sp.
TTTTGGCTTATCTCGATGGCGCTCGTCGCCGCGACAGCCTTTTTCTTCCTCGAACGCGATAGAGTTTCGCCCAAGTGGAAAACGTCTCTTACGGTTTCTGGTCTTGTTACGTTGATCGCAGCAGTGCATTACTTTTATATGCGTGATGTGTGGGTAGGCACAGGAGAAACACCAACAGTCTATCGCTATATTGATTGGTTGTTAACGGTGCCACTGCTGATCATTGAATTTTACTTAATTCTGTCTGCCATCACTAAAACGCCGGTAGGCGTGTTCTGGCGTTTGCTGATCGGTTCCCTCGTCATGTTGGGATTTGGATTTGCCGGCGAAGCGGGCGCGATGGATGTGACTTTAGCGTTTTGGATTGCAATGGCGGCTTGGGTCTTCATTATGTGGGAGATCTTTTTCGGTCAAGCGAGCAAGATCAACGCTGGCAGCGGAAACGCCAATGTGCAAAAAGCCTATAGGGCGATGGCATTGCTGGTGACGATAGGTTGGGCAATTTACCCTATCGGATACTTTATGGGTTATATGATGGATTCAGCGAATCCGGATGCGTTGAATATCATCTATAATGTCGCCGATTTGTGGAATAAAATTGCCTTTGGCCTAGTCATCTGGGCTGCAGCAATAGCCGACTCTGAACAGTAGGTTTTTAGGATCGCAGAAAGGGTCGGCTATGCCGGCCCTTTTTTTTGCTTCTTTTTTTGTCTCTTGCCCACTGAAGTAATAACGAGCATCACGTATTGGCACGCTATACCTCGCCTCGATCGATGGCGCGTTCTGGAGCAGACCTGCACAGAAAGATGGCCATGTCATCTTTTGGATTTATTCTATACTCTCAGTGCAGCCAGGCCTGAAGGGTCTGGCTACACGACTCGACGTACGCTGTCGATGAAACAATAACAAGGTATTCAAGGAGGCTTGCAGTGGCTGAGCGATTTGAGGGCAAGGTGGTATTGGTTACAGGTGCAGGTTCGGGGATTGGCAGAGCCTCTGCCCAGCGTTTTTATGCCGAGGGCGCCAACGTAGTCCTAGTGGATATCAATGCGAAAGGGCTCGCCGATACCATGGTGCAGATGCCCGACAGCACCCGAGTTCACTCAATGGTTGCAGACATAAGCCTGCCTGAGGTGTGCCATGCCACCGTAACGAAAACAGTCGAGGCTTTTGGGCAGCTAGACGTGCTGTGCAACATTGCGGGCATTCTTCTGACTGGGCGTATTGAAGATATCACCCCAGAGGCCTGGCAGCGGATTTTGCAGGTTAACCTGACCTCGGTGTTTTTCTTGTGTCAGGCCTCAGTGCCAGAACTCACTAAAACGCGTGGCAATATCATTAACATGGCGTCCACTGCCGCATTGACAGGGCAGGCGTATTCATCGCCTTACGGTGTCACCAAGGCGGGGGTGGCAATGCTCACTAAATCGCTGTCGATGGAACTCGCTGAACGCGGTATCCGTGTGAATGCCGTCTGCCCCGGGGCCGTGAATACGCCCTTGGCGGCTACGGCAAACTTCCCTAAAGACGCTACGCCGCGGTTGATCGACAAGTTGATGTCATTCTATGGATTTGCAGAACCCGCTGAAATTGCTTCTCTGGTTGCGTTTATCGCCTCCGATGAGGCACGCTACATGAGCGGTTCTGTAGTGCCCATCGATGGCGCGCAGACGGCAGGTTGAAGATGAGGCGTTGTAAGCCTAAGCAACGATTCGGCGGTTGGTAAAACACACTGCCTTGGGCTGCGAAAAATCGCTTACGCTTCAATTACATGCTTTATACCGCGATGCGGTAAAGGGTATTTGAGGATCAGTAACGTCGGGAGATGACCGTGATTGGCAAGGTGATGATATTCAGTTTGGGCGTTGTGGTTGGCGTCGCAAGCCTCGCGGGTTTCCAATTACGCAAGGTGGTGGTGGAGCCGGTCGTTGCATCGGGCCAACTGGAGAAAAGTCTCGATCAGCTTGCGGACGCGGTGCACGAGGCCGGCGTCTTTGTGCGCGATCATGCCTGGTTTGGTAGCGAGGAAGAGCAGGCGGAGGCCTACCGGCATATTGTTCGGGCCCTGATCAACAGTCTGGAGTCACGTGCTCTAGCCGAGCCCGATTTCCCACTCTTTGTGTCACTCAATCATTTCAACAAGCTGGGGATGGACAACTCGGATCAGCGTTATCGGGTTGCGCTGTTTCACGGTGACGCTGCCTATCGGGTGTGGGGGACGCGTGGGACTACTCGGCGGCTTGATTTTGCCGTGTATGGACCCGATTCAATGGCGCCTATGGTCGACACGCTGTCCACAGACGATCTTGAGGTAGCAGCCGACGGTAGTTTTGAACTTTGGATTGGAGGCGAGCCGAGGGAGGGTAACTGGCTGCGCGCAGAGCCGGGCCTTCAGCGCCTATTGGTGCGTCAGATTCACTCTGATTGGACAGTAGAAATTCCCGGAGAAGTGCATATTGATCGGATCGACAGTGGTCGTCCTAACTATCCCCCGTTCTCCGCCGAAATCATGGCAGATCGGCTTACGGCGGCAACGAATTTTTTTGCCGAAGAGGTGCGCCTGTGGCCCGAACTCAGTCGCACGCGGATCGCCGGACTGGTGCCTGCCAATACACTCCTTGCGCCGCGCGACACTGGCTCGGAGGGAGGGCTGGCTGGTCGCCTGATGTCAGGAGGACATTACGAGCTTGAGGACGACGAAGCCTTAATTCTAACGTCTTGGCCCACTAGTGCTAAATATCAAGGCATTCAGTTAGGGCATCATTGGTGGGAGTCTCTTGACTATGCCAACCGCCAAACTTCCCTGACCGCGGATCAGGCTCACTTGAGTTCGGATGGCGCCTACCATTTTGTTGTATCTGCTACGGACCCTGCCGTGCCCAATTGGCTCGATACGGAAGGATTCTCACGCGGTGTGATTTTGATGCGTTATGACGGACTGGAAACTGCCGAGATTCCTGAGGCGCAGCATCCCACCGCGACTTTGGTCAAGCTGTCTGACTTGCGAGCGAGTTTGCCTGTCGATGAGCCAACGGTGTCGCCGCAAGAGCGTGCGAATCAACTGGCGG
>JAPKBI010000341.1 GCA_028823475.1 Halioglobus sp.
TTTCTTGCGTCACAGAGGGTGTCTGCCGACGCCGTGCAGTAAGCCACTGTTTCTGTTGCGACATGACCTTGCGCATTGCGGCAAAAACGGACATGGCCGGTTCTGATTTTCCATTAACTCCGAGTAAATCCAGTTGTGCGTAATACCAGTATTGAACACCGAAGCTCGCAATCGTCCGAAGCGTTTTAGAGCGGTTAAGAAAGGTTAACCAAGGCGGAAACATCGCCAGTTGTGCTTCAAAGCGCGGCAGTTCAGATGCGCCTGCTAATAATTTGGCAGGCGCATCCGTGACGACACATAATGGTCTTCCAAGTCCGATCAGGTCAGCGCCTCCAGCAGTAATGGCCTGCTCCATGGCAGCGCGCCGACGGAAGCCACCCGTTACCATAAGTGGAATGGATACCGTTTCCTTCATGGCCAGCGCGAAATCAACGAAGTAGGCTTCGCGCATCAATGTGGACTGTGCCACATTTTGCTGTTCTTCTTCTTCAAGTCCCTCAGCGCCAAGTAGTTTTGGCTGCTCGTAATTCCCGCCGGAAATTTCTATCACGTCGACTCCTGCTGCTTCCAGCCATTGGGCCACTTGCAAGCTGTCCTCAAAAGCGAAACCGCCTCTTTGAAAATCTGCACTGTTGAGTTTGACCGCTACGGGGAAGTTCTGGCCTACCGACTCGCGGACTATGCGAACGCAGTCTAGGAGTGCTCGGGCACGATTGGCCAGTCCGCCACCGTATTGGTCAGCACGTAAATTAGTGCGGGGGCTGAGAAATTGAGAAAGCAGATAGCCGTGTGCCGCATGAATCTGAACGCCGGTGAAGCCTGCGGCCTTTACTGCCGCGGCACACACGCCGAAGCGACGTACGATGTCTTCTATCTCAGCAACCGTGAGTGCAACGGGCTCGCCAAATTGCCCACCGGGCAGCCCCATTTTTACCGCAGACGGAGCCTTTGGATTTGGGTTGATAACCTTTTGGGTCTGTCGCCCGGCATGGCTGATTTGTGCCCAGAAATGATTGCCGTTGCGGGTTGCTGTTTTGGCCCAACTCGAAAGTGCTTGGTGCATTATTGCATCCGATTGTTGATCTATGATGACGTTGCCCGGGCGTTCCAGATGATCGCCATCCACCAGTATGTTACCGGACAGAAGCAACCCCGCGCCGCCGTCACTCCACAGGCCATACAATCGTTCTAGAGCGGCCGTCGGCACTCCCGCGGGATTCGCCAGCCCTTCTGTCATGGCGGCTTTCACAAGGCGATTTTCTAGGACTACTCCACAGGGCAGCCTCAGTGATTGAGCGAGGATGTCAGACATGGCAGTTCCTGTGTGTGAGTGATGTCTGCAGAGCCAAGAGTGCGCTGAATACTGCGCTAAGTCTCATCTCGATACGAATCGATAGCTGGGCAGGCGCAAAAGAGGTTGCGGTCACCGTAGACATTGTCCACCCGATTAACGGGTGCCCAATATTTATAGTGTCGCAAAGATGCGACGGGATAGGCTGCCTGCTCGCGGTCATACGGATGATCCCAGGCGCTGGCAGCGACGTCGGCCAGCGTGTGTGGAGCATTGGTCAATGGATTATCCGTCGCATCGAGGGCGCCGGTTTGTACTGCGTTAATTTCCTCGCGGATTGCTATCAGGGCATCGCAGAATCGATCCACCTCCGCTAGTGACTCTGATTCTGTTGGTTCTACCATAAGCGTCCCGGCCACCGGAAATGACATGGTCGGCGCATGAAACCCAAAGTCGATCATGCGCTTAGCGATATCTTCCTCCGATACGCCGCTGTCTTCCTTGATCGGGCGAATATCCAAGATACATTCGTGCGCCACATTGCCGCTGGCACCCGTGTAAAGGATGGGATAATGATCCTTGAGTCGGTGGGCGATGTAGTTGGCGCTGAGAATAGCCACCTTAGTTGCCAGCGTCAGACCTTCTTCACCCATCAGTGCGATATAGGCCCAAGAGATTGTCAGAATAGAAGCACTCCCAAAGGGAGCGGAGGAGACGACATCGTTGTTCGGATCTAGACCCGCAATGGGTGCCACCGGGTGACTGGGCAGGAATGGTTGTAAGTGGGCACCCACACCGATGGGGCCCATGCCTGGGCCACCGCCGCCGTGCGGAATGCAAAAAGTCTTATGTAAATTAAGATGCGACACGTCGGCGCCGAATTTACCCGGCGCAGCAATTCCTACGAGCGCGTTTAGGTTGGCGCCGTCCACGTACACTTGGCCACCGTGTTGATGGATAATCTCACACAATTCAATGATGGATTCTTCGAATACGCCGTGAGTGGATGGGTACGTCACCATGATGCACGATAGATCTTTTGTGTGATGTTGGACCTTGGTGCGTAGGTCGGCCATGTCGATATTCCCAAGCCCGTCGCATTCAACAATCACAACTCGCATGCCGGCCAGCGCAGCGCTGGCAGGGTTGGTGCCGTGTGCTGAGGAGGGGATCAGGCACACGTTGCGCTGGGTGTCACCGCGGCTTTCGTGATAACGCCTAATGACCAATAATCCTGTGTATTCGCCCTGAGAGCCGGCATTGGGTTGCAGAGAAATGGCGTCATAGCCGGTACATTCCACTAGCATTTGATCAAGTTCCGCTAATATGGCTTGGTAGCCGGCGGTCTGTCCGGGAGGCGCGAACGGGTGTAATCCTGCGAACTCAGGCCAGGTCACCGGTAGCATTTCGGTGGTGGCATTTAACTTCATGGTGCAACTGCCCAGAGCGATCATTGCGCGATTGAGCGCCATGTCTTTGTCTTCCAAGTAGCGCATGTAGCGCAGCATTTCTGTTTCCGAATGGTAGTTGTTGAACAGAGGGTGTTGTAGGTAGTCAAGGGGTCGCAGTAACTGATCAGGAATCCCGCTGTTTTCTGCTACTTGAGTATCCACTATTGCTACGGAGGAAGACACACTGTCGCCGCTAAAGGCACACCACAGAGCTTCGATGTCGGAGGCGGAGGTGGTTTCATCCAGAGAGATGCCCAGACGGTCACTGCTGATGATGCGCAGGTTTAAGCCGCCAGCTAGTGCACGTTCAACGATAGCCTGTTGT
>JAPKBI010000342.1 GCA_028823475.1 Halioglobus sp.
TTTAGCAACGACCTGGCGCCAACTTGCGAAGGCGGTCTCGGCAGTCTCAATGGCACGACGAGTTTCAGCCGCGCCGGCATTGGAAATTGCGATGATTTCCTCATGGGTAGCAGGATTCAATACGCCGATAGTGGCACCGTTGTCGGCGTCCACCCAGTTACCATTGATGTGCAATTGACAGCGCAGTAGGGACGGATCGGTCAGTGTTAGCATTGGGTCGAATTACTCCTAAATGAAAGATGGCCGCAGTTTACTTGCCCGCGAGACGTGCAACAACCGGCGCAAACAGGTCTACGATATTGTTTGTTCCGTCATCGACTACTGCGATATAAGAAATACCGTAGAGTTCTCGACGACGCTGTAACTCTTCACAAATGAAGTCGACGCTGCCAATGAGGCAGTGTGGATGACTGAGGATGTCGTCACCGGACATCCCCAAAGCATCGCCGATGGCATCTGCGGTAGGTTTTTGGTGATCGGTAATAATAGTGTTGTAGGCGCCGATCTCCAGTTCTATGTCTTTAAAACGCGGCCCAGCGCCACTTTTTATCCAGTCTATTTTCTTTGCGGTGGCAGCGGCGAGTCCTGATGCCATTCCATCGGGGCCGAGCATTCCTGCGCGGTTATTAAAGTTCAGGCTGATAATGTCGGCTTCCTGTCCGGCAAAGCTTAGAATTTTTTTGCTGCCACCTCCGATCATTAATGGCGGGTAGGGTGTTTGTGCGGGTGTCGGTGTGCCAGAAAACCCCGACCATTGGATAAAGTCGCCGGCAATATCCAGTGGTTCACCCAACATGAACGCTTTATACGCGTGCACAAACTCAGCGAAGCGATCAAAGCGCTGCGGGAATTCATCAAACGGCAGGTTAACGGCCTCATATTCGTTTTTAATCCAGCCTGCGCCGAGACCGAACTCTAGTCGCCCTTCAGAGAGGTAGTCCATAGTGGCGGCTTCTTTGGCTAGGATGATCGGGTGGCGATAATCGTTGCAAAAAACACGACACCCTACGCGCAGGGTACTCGTTTGTTCCAGCGCCATTGCGATTGCGGGCACTGCAGCCAGCATTTGTGGGGGGTGGTAGGTGCTGTCTAGAGCGGGGCCTGCACTGAGGAAATGATCGGCCAGGAAAAAAGTGGAATAGCCGAGGTCTTCCGTTTTTGCGATCAGGTTGCGCCAGTTGGCCGGTGAGTCGGTGTTAAAACTTTGCAGTGAAAAACGAAAAGGCTTGTGCTGGCTCATGTCTAGTACTCCAAAAAACTCAGGATAGTTTTCTAATGGCCACAGGAATGCTGCTTTGGCGACACATGCCGGAATACTTTTCCGCATTTTCTAAGTTGTCGATCAGGCGGTTGGTGTTGCTGCCAATTTCCCGAACCTTCTGATCAGCATTTGCAGTGGGGTCGGGTGAGCCACCCCAGCAGTGCGACATCGAGATGACGCCGGGCCTGATATCATCACTGGCCGTCACGACAGCGGGAATAGCACCGTGGCGTGAGTGCACTTCCACAATCTCTCCGTCGGCGACTTGAAGCGCAGCCAACTCCTGGGGATGCATGAAAGCGGGGTTGGTGGTGCCCTTGCTCTTCAGCAGGCTCAGTTCTGGCCCGGTAGAGTTGTAGGTGTTTTTCATGCGACGACTGATCAACAGCAGTGGATATTCTTTCGTGCCCGAAGATTTCATATCGTTATGGGAAGCGTCCAGTTCCTGTTCCAGTCCGGGCGGAAACAGCTGCAGACGCCCGCGCGTTGTCGGATCGGGAGCGCCAAGAATGACGTCCGGCACATCGAAAATTTTGCCGCCTTCGGTGTTGTAAATCTCTTTTAACGGTACGCGTGAGCCTTTAGTGATATTTGCCAGCAAATCGAATTTTTTAGGTTTTTCTTGCATGTTTATCGGTCCGTTAGCCAAGCTCATGTTGAGCCCCATACGCTTGCCCATGGCCCAGAAAAACTCCCACTCTTCTATTTTATCGCCTTGGGCCTCGACCACGGTTTGGGTGTATTGGCTGTAGGGTTTGTCGTGCCATATATCCGTGAGCAGGGTGACATCCTCACGCTCCAGACACATTTTTGGTGCCAACACATAATCAGCCATTTGCGCTGTCGCCGCCATTTTTATATCAATGCAGACTAGCAGCTCCAGACCTGATAGCGCGGCATGTGTTTTTTCCTGGTCAGGCCAGGCTAGTAGGGGGTTTCCACCCACGCAGATCAGGGCCTTGATCTGCCCCTCGCCCTCCAGAAGCATCTCGTCACTGATGACAGCGGTGGGCATTTCCTTGAGTGGACCATAGGGTGAAAGTACCACCGTTTCACAAATATCTTCAGACACACGACTCTTTACGCCGTCTGTGAGCCACTGTGGCTGCGGCCCTGTGGCGTCGGCACTTCGAGGGCCGGTGGGCGTGAGAACGCCGGGGTTAGGCAGGCGTTCGCCTTCACGATAGTGCCGTCCGCAGATCGCGTTTAGAGATTGCACTAGGTGTTGCAATAGATTGGGATGAGGCCCCATCTCTGGCCCTGTGCCGGTAACGGCAGTGCCGCGAGGACCGGCAGCAAACATTCTGGCGGCTTCAATGATCTGGTTGGCCGGAATGCCGGCCGCAGCAGACACAGCTTCCGGCGTGAAGCGTCGGGTTTGTTCTGTGAGTTGCTCCAGCCCTTCAACATTGTCTAGGCAGAACGCTTTATCGTGCAGTTCCTCTGCGAGGATCACGGCAATAATTGCGGCTAAGATTGCGGCGTCTTGACCCGGACGTACCTGCAGATGCAGGTCGGCGCGACTCGCCACCTCTGTCACGCGTGGGTCGATACAAATGACCTTTATACCGCGCTTTTTACCATCGCGCAGCGCGTTATGAGGGCTAAAAGCAGGAATGCCACCGGGTATGGAAAAGTGTGATACTAAAGTGTTGTTACCGATGATCATGGCAACATCAGAGTCATTCCACATGTGGCTGCCACCATTCCACCACCCCATACGAGTCGGTCCGATTGCAACCTTGGCAGGCTGGTCAATGGTGACACTCGTGTAGTAAGAGGGGGAGTCAATAGCCGCGTGAAATG
>JAPKBI010000343.1 GCA_028823475.1 Halioglobus sp.
AGGCTTTACCCCCAAAGATCTACAGGAGAAGACTACAGAGGTGGATACAGAATCTTTTAAGGGCCATTGGCGCTCCGTCGGTTATAATCGTCTTCTCGCATTTACAGAGGGCGCCTACGCCTTATATACCGTGACAGACGGATATTGCAGTGTTTTCGACGCGGGCTCGCTCGAAGAGTTCCACATCGGCTACGATCGTTTGTGTCTGCACGACGCCAATCACCTCAGTCTATATCATGCCGGGGATTTAACCTGTTATCACTATTTGAGGACAGATCGCACCCCACATCCCGTCGACTCTTCGGGGGCTGACAGCCTTACCCCCAGTACAGTTTTCGAAAATTTCTGGCGGGTTTTTTCCGAGAATTACGCCTTTTTTACTTTACATGACACCGATTGGGATTCAATTCACACAACATTCAGTCAATTGGTTACACCCACGACCAGTGACCAGGCGCTGCGGGATATTATTGCGCAGATGATCGCGCCGCTGCGTGACGGACATATTTACATTGCCGCAGGGGAGCATGTCATTCGCGCCCTGTCGGTCAACTGTGGCCCCAGGGCAGCCCTGCAAAAACTGTTTGAATTGCCAGCGCCCTTCATCAGTCCGCGTGCCAGCGTGGACAATATCTCCGCACGCATTGAAAGTGAGCTACTGCAGCCCTTTGATGCAACGCGCTCACCCCTGAAGCGCGCCGGAAATCAAATATTAAGCTGGTGCGAACTGGACGAAAATATCGGCTACATCAACATCCTGCGTCTGTTCGGCTTCGCAAATACATCGGCGCATATTCATGCCGATGACCTTCCGCACAGACCACTGGATTGCGCGCCCTTCTTGCACGCCGACATGCTTGCTTTAAACACCGCACTGGACGAAATCATGCACGATTGCGAGGGCATGAATGCACTGATCATCGACGCCAGAATCAATGGGGGAGGCTTTGATCGCGCAGGCCTGGAAATAGCGAATCGATTTGCCGACCGAAAAAGAACCGCCTTCTCGAAAAAGGCTCGCCAAAATCGTGGTTTTACCGAGGAACAAACCATAACCCTCACGCCCCACGCTAAAGGGACTTATCTTAAACCGATTTACCTGCTGGTCAGTGAATTGACGCTAAGCGCAGGCGAGATCTTCGCTCTGTGTATGCAGGCAATTCCACATGTTCATCTGCTGGGAGAAGCCACCGGGGGAATGCTCTCGGACAATTTATTCCACAAGCTTCCCAATGGCTGGGAAGTGAGCCTGTCCAATGAAGTCTACCTATCCTCTCAGGGCAAAAGCTATGAAAGCATTGGGGTTGAGCCTGAAACCGCTCTGCCGGCACTTGGAGACAAGCTGCTCGTGGATCTGCATAAGGGGCTGATAGCAGCAGTTGAACTCGCGAAGCGAGAGATAACATAGCAAACACGGGGATACCATAATAAACGAGATTCAGAAGCTAAAAACTGTTGCGATTGTTGGTACTGAGGTTATGGATAGTAAAGTTGCCTGGACCTGTCTTGCCACTGGCTTGAAATTGCATCTCTATGACAGCAATGAATTGCAGCTGAAAGCCGCCCGCACAACGATTGAAAACTGGCTGCAGCAGGATGCGGAGTCCTCAGCGGATATCAGCGCGCAACTACAGGAGCTGGTCACTTTTCAGGACTTGTCGGCAGCCTTAAAAGGCGTGAATCTGGCGTTTGAAAATATGCCAGAACAACTGCCACTGAAGAATCATGTCCATCGACAGATTCATGAGTTATTGGGCACCGAGGATATCCTCACTATTCATAAAAGCAGTCACCGTTAAGTAACTTAGCCCACAAACAATTTTCTAAATATCTAACATTGAGGTAATTTGAACATGTCTAAAACAACACCTAGCAAAGCAACCCTTAGTATCTGGGGTGGTGAAACCGAACACGAACTGTATGAGCGCTCTACCCAGGTACCGGTGGTCCACAGCGTTTCCTTTGGCTACAAAGATATTGATACCTGGCACGCTGTCGCGTTGGAGAAAGAGGAGGGGCATATCTATTCTCGTAATAGCAACCCCACCGTTCGCGCATTTGAAGACAAGGTAAAAGAACTGGAAGGTGCAGAGGCTGCCACCAGCTTCTCGTGCGGAATGGCTGCGATCAGTAACACCTTTGGTACTTTTTTGCGGCCGGGCGACCGTGTGGTATCAATTAAAGACAGCTATGGCGGCACCAACAAACTGTTCACCGAGTTTCTACCACCCATGGGCATTGAAGTCACGCTTTGCAATACTACAGATCATGAAGAGATTGAAGCTGAAGTTGCCAAAAGCTGCAAAATCCTCTATCTGGAAACACCCACTAACCCCACCGTTAAGATCGTCGATATCGAGCGTTTGTCGAAAGCGGCAAAGGCGGTTGGTGCACTGGTGGTCGTGGATAACACCTTCGCAACCCCTATTAACACTAATCCCCTGGCATTGGGTGCCGATATCGTTATACACAGTGCCTCCAAGTTCCTCGGCGGCCACGCCGACGCGCTGGGTGGTGTCGCATGTGGTAGCAGTGAGTTGGTTAAAAAGCTATATCACTATCGTGAAATCAACGGTGCGACCCTGGCTCCCATGGATGCCTACAGCCTGTTGCGTGGCATGAAAACCTTGAGCCTGCGGGTTGAGCGCCAGAACCAAAGCGCCATGACAATCGCCAAGTGGTTGCAACAGCACCCGTTGGTAGAGCAAGTAAACTATCCTGGTCTCGAAACTCATGTACACCACGATGTTGCCAAAAAACAGATGCGTGGTTTCGGCGGCATGTTGAGTTTCAGTGTCAAGGGTGGCCTCAATGCCATTAAGCTATTCCTGCCCCAACTCAAGTACGCACACATGGCGGCGAACCTGGGTTGCGTCGAGACTGTTGTAGGCCCTCCCGTCGTAACCAGCCATGTGGAATGCACCGCCGAGGAACGAGCAGCCGCCGGAATCCCGGAAGGACTGGTACGGTATTCAACCGGCATTGAAGATGTGGAAGACCTGATCGCGGACCTGGAACAGGCGCTCGCTACTATCAAAAATAAATCAGGGAAGCTTTAAAAATGAA